>JAGOIO010000026.1:5057-10581 GCA_017995595.1 bacterium
GTTGGCACATTAGCCATTAAATACTTTTTCTCTCTTGCATCAATTACCGCTTTCAACGCAATTAGCAGAGCATCAACATTCGACTTTAAATCTTTTGACAAACCTTTTCTTGCAATTACTATTGCTGATGAAGATAAAATCTTTCCGATAATTTTTAACTTATTAGATTTTAGCGTTGAACCTGAAGACGTTATGTCAACAACTACATTTGAAAGCCCCAATCTTGGTGTAATTTCTGTTGCACCGGAAACTTCAATAATTTTCGCAACTTTCCCTATTGAATCAAAATATCTTTTGGCAATATTAGGAAAAGATGTTGCAACTTTTATAGATTCAGGCAAATCTTCTGACTTTTCATAAGAATCTTCCTCTTTAACGGCAACAACCATATCGCATTGACCAAAATCTAAATCCATTATTTTATCAACGTCAGAACCTAGTTCAGTTAAAATATCAAATCCTGTAAAACCGACATCTGCAACATTATCTTCAACAAAACGAGGAATATCCTGTGTTCTTACAAATATCAAAGAATATTTTCCGTCTCTTGTTGTAACTTGTAACGTTCTTTCACTTTTTGACGGAAAGTTTAGCCCCGCATTACTTAGCAAAGCATATATTTTTTCAGATAATCTACCTTTATTCGGTATTGCAATTCTTAATTGTTCCATTATTTTTCTCACTATAAAATATTAACTGTTTCCATGTTACAATAAAAAATGTAAAAAGAAAATCCGAAAGAAAAAGATAATAATGAGTAAAAAGAAACCGATAGTAGCAATAGTTGGAAGACCAAATGTAGGTAAATCAACATTCGTAAACAGACTTATAGGCAAAAGACAATCAATAGTTGACGACATGCCCGGAGTTACAAGAGACAGAATATATTTTGACGTTGAATGGCAAGGAAAGACTTTCAGAGTCATAGACACAGGTGGAATTATTCCAGGTGATGAAGATGAAATAATGCTATCGATTTTTGACCAAGCGAAATTGGCTTGCGATGAAGCTGACAAAATTATATTTATTGTTGACGGAAAAGAAGGTTTACACCCAGTTGATGAAGATATAGCAAACATTTTAAGACGTTCTGGAAAGCCTATAATTCTTGCCGTAAACAAGATTGACTCAATAGAAGCCTCTCCAATGACTGCGGAATTTTATGCTCTTTCTCTTGGAGAACCTCTTGCGATGTCTGCCTCTCACGGAAGCGGTGGAGTCGGAGATTTATTAGATATTCTAACAGAAGATTTCGATTTTGATGAAGAAGAAGTTGATGACGGTTCAATTAAGCTTGCCATTGTCGGTCGTCCAAATGCGGGGAAGTCTTCAATTATAAATGCTCTTCTTAATGAAGAAAGAGTTATTGTTTCTGATGTTTCAGGAACAACCAGAGATAGTATCGATTCCAAAATAACTTTCAATAAGCAAGATTATGTTTTGGTTGATACAGCCGGAATAAGACGTAAAGCAAGAGTTAGCTGGGGCGTTGAAATGTTTGCGGTTGACAGAGCTATCAGAGCTATTAAAGAATGCGACGTTGCGGTTCTTGTTATTGATGCTGTTGAAGGAATAGCAGAACAAGACAAAAGAATTTTTTCAATAATTGAAGAAGCCGGACGTGGACTTATTGTTGCAATTAATAAATGGGATTTAGTAGAAAATAAAGAAAAAAATACACCGGCAGCTTTCGAAAAGAAACTTGCGGCTGATGTTCCTTTCTTAAACTTTGCTCCCAAAATTTTCATAAGTGCTAAAACAAAACAAAGAATAAACCAAATTTTTGAAAAAGCTGTTGAAGTTAATGAACAATGCAACAAACGAGTTACAACATCTTTACTTAACAAAGTCGTTAACGAAGCTTATGCACTTAACCCTCCATCATCAGTTAAAAATAAGCGTTTAAAAATTCTATATACAACTCAAACAGGTACTAAGCCACCGTCTATTGTTTTCTTTACGAATAACGGTACACTTATGAAAGACCACTACAAACGCTATCTTGAAAAGAAATTACGTGAAGCTTTCGGGTTCTTTGGAACACCAATAAGACTTGCTATAAGAGAACGCTCTGACAAACACCTTAAATAAATATTTTGTTCTCTATTTATCTTGAATAAAAAACATGTTTGGACTACAATCAATCTCGACAGTTAATCAGTAATAAGGTGAATTATGAGTACATATTTATTAGAAGTTGGAACAGAAGAGTTACCATATAAGTTTATTCCGCAAGCGATAGAACAAGTTAAGACAAGTTTTAGCAATTTTTTCAAATCAAACGGTATCAAGTTTGAGTCATTAGATGTTTATGCAACACCCAGAAGACTTGCTTTAATAGTTAAAGGCTTAGCTGATAAGCAACCTGACGTGGAAAAAGTCGTAAAAGGCCCTATTAAAAAAGTCGCTTATGACGAAAACGGTAATCTTTCTAAAGCCGGTATCGGTTTTTCAAAGAAAAACGGAGTTGAAGAAAAAGATTTATATGTTGAAAATGATTACTTATTTGCAAAAATATTTGTCAAAGGAAAAAATACTGAAGATTTAATCAAAGAAAATGCTTCAAATATCATTTTAAAACTTCAAGGTTCTCATTTTATGCGTTGGGCAGGATTTGACGTTAAATTTTCTCGTCCTATCCGTTGGGTTGTTTCTTTGTTAGATAACAAAGAAATTCCTATTCAAATTATTGATAAAAAATCTTCAAAAATGTCTCGTGGTCATAGATTTAGCAAGAACAAAGAAATCGAAATTAATTCACCTGATGAATACTTGGAAAAACTTAGAAATGCTAATGTTATTGTTGACCAAGATGAAAGACAAAAAAGAATTATTGAATTAACAAAAAAAGAAGCCGATAAACTTGGATTACAAACCAAAATTAGTGCAGATTTATTGGAAGAAGTTACTTATATTTGCGAATGGCCGGTTCCTGTTATTTGTGAATTTAAACCTGAATACCTAAAAATACCTCAAATGGTTACTGTTACAGTTATGGAAACACATCAGAGATATTTTGCACTATATGATTCAAACGGTAAGCTTTCAAATAAATTTATTACCATTACAAACTTTGTAGGTGATGACTTCACTAATATTAAAGCCGGTAACGAAAGAGTTATCACCGCAAGACTTGATGATGCAATTTTCTTCTTCAATGAAGATACAAAAAAATCTTTTGATAGCTACGTTGAACAACTAAAGGGTGTTACATTCCAAAAAGGTATGGGTTCGGTTTTTGATAAAACTAAAAGACTTATTAAGCTTTCTGAACTTCTTGCAAATAAGGCTAATGCCAATGTTGAAAACGTAAAAAGAACAGCATTGCTTTGCAAAGCTGATTTAACAACAGGTTTAGTTTGCGAATTTACAGAACTACAAGGATTTATCGGCTCTGACTATGCAAAAATTTCAGGTGAAAATGATGCGGTTTCAATGGGAATAAAAGAACACTACTTCCCTATAAATGCTGAAAGTGAACTTGCAGAAGGCATTGAAGGTCAACTTGTAGGAATCGCTGATAAAATTGATACAATTTCTGCAGTTTTTGCTGCAGGTAAAAAGCCTACTGGTTCATCTGACCCTCTTGGTGTCAGACGTGCAGCACTTGGTATTATTAAAACAATTATTAATAAACAACTTAATATTAATCTAACAGAGCTTACAAAAGAAACTGTTAAGCTTTTACCTAACAAAACAACAAATGATGAAGATTTAACTAAGCAAATTGAAGAATTTATTATTCAAAGATTGGTAATATTCCTTGCTGATAATTACAAAAAAGAAATTTTAGAAAGTTGTTCAAAAAATACAACTCCGCTAACAAATCTTTGCGACTATGTAAATAGAGTTGAACTTGTTACAAAACTTCTTGAGGATAAAACATTTGCTCCAATATTAGAAAGCACAAACAGAATTAGTAGAATAATAAAAGAATCTATTGAAACTACGGTTAACAAAGACTTATTCACAACAGATGCCGAAAGAGAGTTATTTAAAGCAATAGAGCAAATCAATACAACTTCTTATGAAACAATTATTGAGGGCTTGAGAAATTCAAATTCTGCAATAGAAAAATTCTTTAATGACGTTCTTGTTATGGATAAAAATGAAAAAATAAAAAATAATAGAATTGCCATGCTTAGCATGCTGAAAAAAGAATATGAAAAAATTGCAGACTTTACAACTTTACAAATGTAAAAAAATATAATAATATGTAGATATAAATGCATTTCAACGGCTCAGTAAAGTTTTGTAAACAAAATATACTTTTTGGTAAATTAAAAATTTTAGGAGACTTTGAAAAGAAGTAAAGGTTAGTTAAAACTTCAGATAATGAAGGTTACTCAAAGAAAAAGGGGTAAATATGTTAGACAATTCCGAAAATTTAAAACTCGTTAAGAAAATTGACGAAAAGATGAACACCAAATTGAAATGGTTGTTATCAAATCAAAGTGAAATGAAAAGTTCAGAATTCATTAATGAAATTTGTTCAGACACTGAGATTGAGGCGAGCATCACTTCTAATTCAGATAAAATTGAAGCGATGGTAAAAGAATCATTGATAAAAGAATTTTCCCCAGATATTGTAAAATCTAAATCTTATAGCTTGCTAGTTGATGCAATAATTCATAATATAAAGAAAAAGCAGCTTGAAGCTATGGATAATGAAGAAATTGCAGAATAAATATTTATCGCCAATAAAGATATGTAAAGAATTGCATATAGAACGATAATTTGTAAAAATACCTGTATGATTAAGTGCAGGTATTTTTTTTTCATGATATAAAGATAAAGTGTTTATAAAAATAGGAGAAGATTAATGGCTTTTATTATTGGAGTAAAATTAGGAAACAGAGTGAATTGTTCAGCAGAGTTTCAAAAAGTTTTAACAGAATACGGTTGTATAATAAAAACGAGACTTGGCTTGCATGACGTATCAAACAACCAATGTTCACCACAGGGTGTAATATTGTTAGAAGTAACAGACAAAGAAGAAGGTAAAAAGTTTGTAGAAGCACTTGAAAAGATTGAATTTGCAAATGTACAAACGATGGAATTTTAGTTAAGAATTAATTATTAAGGAAAGGCAAATAATAAAAAAAAATTTGTCTTTCCTCTTGCAAAAAAAAATTTATCTTGTATAATTGAATTACACACTGGACCGAAAGGAAAGGTTTGAAAAAAAGAATAGAAATGGGAGCGTAGCTCAGACTGGTTAGAGCGCTTGCCTGTCACGCAAGAGGTCGCGAGTTCGATCCTCGTCGTTCCCGCCATTTAAACAACCTTGATAAAAGGTTGTTTTTTTATTGTTTTGGAAGGACTATCTCGAACTAATAATTTTATGGTAAGATTTTAATATGTTCAATGTTAATAAACTTAAATTTATAGATTTTTGTTCCGGTATTGGTGCCGGTCGATTAGGACTTGAATTAGCAGGAATGGAATGTATTGCACATAGCGAAATAAATATCGATTCTGACTATACTTATAATCTATTTTTTAATGATACTAACAATTTAGG
>JAGOIO010000027.1 GCA_017995595.1 bacterium
CCAATTTCTATATCTGTCATAATTCTGAAATCTCATAGCTATCTATTTAGCTATGAATTTTGGATTTAAAGTTTATGAAATTATGCATATCTAGTTGCAAAATTTTTGTAATTTCTTTTTTATCTGTTACGCTTCCAAACAATATTGCAAACATTGGCTTATTCATATAATCAATTTCTCTGAAATTTAGAATATTTGAAAATTCTTTTTTTAATTCTTCAAACATAAATTCTTTAATATCTGATTTATTAATATCTTGAGGAGTTTCCGCCATTGCAAAATAATATTCTTCATTTCCTTTTTTAGATAATATGTTTGTCCAATCAGGTTTTTCTTGATTGAAAAAGTATTCATAAATGTTTATTCCGTATGCGTAATATGCCAAATCTGTAGTACACCAGCCTGCAAATCTCATTGGATTTATTTCTACAGGAATAATCTCCCCGTTATCTTTTTTTATTAATTCAATGTGCATTGGAAAATTATTTAAGTTTGTTATTTCTCCGATTTTTGCAAGTACGCTTTCAAAATCAACCAAATTTTCATTGATAATTTCTTTTGATGATATATAAGCTCTATCACTTACATCTTCTGCACTTACAAACGGGTGTTTAAATATATTCAAAATGACAGCTTCACCTTGATTGTTGTAATATGCATCAATTGCAAATTCCGTTCCTTTGATAATTTCTTCAATTATAAATTTTGAAGAATTTACAACTTTTTGAGGAAATAATTTTGAAAAACTCTTGACTTCATTCTTAATTGTGGACAAAACTTCTTTCCACTCCGTATCTGAATTAACTTTATGAACTCCCAAGCTTAAAAATCCGACAGCCGGCTTTATTATAAATGGCATTTTTATTGAATTTATATCAATGCTGTCAAGTTCTTCAAGGGAAAGTTCTTTGAACATAAAGTTTGGATAAATTGGAGCGATTAACTTTCTAAATTCGACTTTATCTTTGAAAACCTCAATAGCTTTTGAAAGATTTGTGTTTTCAAAATTAGATAAAACCCAATCAATAGAATTTTCGGAATTAGAATAAAAATTCAACTCCTCTTTGTTTTTGAAAAAGTCAATGGCTGTATCTTTTTCAATCAAGTTTAAGTTAAAATTCTTAGAATATTTTTTTGCAACTTCATTATTTAATACGGCAAACTGATTGCTTTCAAGGGTTTTGAGTAGCAATTCTGATACGTAGGGTTCTTCTAATATAAACATTTTCTGTCCTTTCGACTAATACTATTATGTAATAATAATACTATAAAGTAACAGAAAAATTTCCTTATATATCAAAAATGTAAAGTTATAAAATCTTTTTATAAGAGATTAAGCAACCTGAGATTTTTCCTCATTTTTAGAGGAATTTGATGGAATATTAGAAAATTCATTATCTATGTCGTCGGTTTCTTCATTATCTCCATAAATACTTTGTGAAGAATTAGATGCATCTTCAGCACCGTATGCATTTTTCGCATTTTTTTGAGCAAGTTTTTGTCTTGCATCAGCAATTATTTTGTCAGCTCTTGCTGCAACAGAGCGGTCTTGAGCAGAAGGTTCAGCAGGAGCAAGTGCAGAAGCTTTCATCGCCTGAGCATTTTTAATATTCTCTTCAGGGTCATCAGATTCTGAAAACGTAATATTGACTTCTCCTCCAATGGCATAACGATTTCCGTCAGGTCCTGTTTGGTATGTATAAGAAGGTGCAGTTGTGCTAAGACCTCCGGCTGCGGCTCTATGTGCAGCTTCGTGAGTTCTGACTTCTTGGTCTCTGGCTTTTAATTCTCGCACTTCTTCTTTTTCTGCATCAGTTAACTCCCCGCTATCTTTATTATCTGATGTGTTGTTTTCAGTTGAATCACTTTTTGTTGTTTTAGGTAATTCCGTTGACTCTGTTTCTGTTGAATGTCCATAAGATATTTCTGGTTGAGTATCTTCAGCTTTTTGTGTTGTAGAAGAATCTTTTTCAGAATTATATAGCATCATAGCTGTATTTGAAATAGAAACGTTGTATGCAGGGTCGTTGGAATTTTCTTCATCTTTTGATTTTTTTGCATTAGAATCTGCCTCTACATTTTGGGTTGTAGAGGTTTCTTGTATAGACCTGTAATACGATTTTATTTCATCGTTATCCGAATACTCTGAAATTCCTGAAATCAACATAATAGCATTATAACATATTGAGCAAACGCTCGCAAGGGTAATTCAAAAAAATTGCAATCTTTTTAAACATTTATATATTAAAAAATACCCCTGATTGGATTCGAACCAACGACGCACAGCTTAGGACGCTATCGCTCTATCCATCTGAGCTACAGGGGCTTTTTTGTAAATTCAATTTTCATGTCAGATGGATAGAGATTAATCTAAATATAGTTGAACTTTTACTCGCAGTCTCGTAAAAGCTTCAACTGCCATCTGAACTACAGGGGCTTTTTTGTAAATTCAATTTTCATGTCAGATGGATAGAGATTAATCTAAATATAGTTGAACTTTTACTCGCAGTCTCGTAAAAGTTTCAACTGCCATCTGAGCTACAGTGAATGAACTTTTTCCCAGATATCTAAATTTACACCTATATTTTATCACAAAGATTTTTGATGATTAAATTTTTAAGCTTTGATTAGATTAATGCCTTAAATATAGGATTGGGCATACTGTTTTATGTGCTATAATATCTCTTATGAAAAAGCTTATTCTAAGTATTTTATTATCTGTATTTATTTCGTCATCTGCTTTCGCCGGTGATTATTATACTGTTGGAATAAATTGTTATAACCGTGGGTTATACGACAAAGCAATTCAAAATCTTGAGCATGCCGTAAGGATTAGTCCAAAAAATGTTAATGCTCGTTACTATCTTGCTCAAGCCTATCTTGCTGAAGATATGATTCAAGATGCACAAGAGCAGTATTCAAGAATAATTCTGCTTTCTCCTAATTCAGAAGCTGGAAAGCTATCGCAAAAAGGTATTTATGTTATCGAACAGGCTTATCGTGATGCGGAAAGTCCGTCTAAAAAGGCTACCGCTTCTTCTTCAGAAAATTATTTAGCCTATGTTATTGAAAATCCTTCTTCTATAAAGCGATGGGCTGTTTTTCCTATATCTGTCTATATTGAACAAAATAAGCATAGAAATCTGGCTATTCAGGCTTGTAATCAGTGGGCGACAAAAACAGGCGTAGTTAAATTTAATTTTGTAACTTCTTCTAATGCTCAAATTACAATTAAATTCCAAGATTCGCTTGAATCTAATTCAACTAAAGAAAACTTTTTAGCAGGAACTTCAAAACCTTATTACAAGGGTGATGATATAATTAAATATGATGTGAAAATTCTTATGATTGACCCTTCAACAAAAGTTCCGCTTTCAGATAATATGGTCTATTTTACAGTTTTGCATGAACTTGGACACGCTTTAGGGTTTAAGGGACACAGTCCTGTTAAAGAAGATGTTATGTATGCAAGTGCTACCTCTGCTAAAACTCAGCTTACGCAACGAGATATAAATACAATGAAAATGTTGTATGGGTATGATAAAAAAACTCTTATTGCTATGCTCAAAGGCTCGGGTGATGTTGGTTTATCCGAAGCTTTAAGTTACGTTAAAAAATTTCCTAATAGAGCTATAAGTTGGGAAAATCTCGGTGATGCTTATAAATCCAGAAATCAATATACTAAAGCCATAGAAGCTTATAAAAAAGCTGTTTCTGTAGAACCTGATAAGGCAGATGCTTATGCACTTTTGGGTAATGCGTATGCTAAAGTAAATGAGTTCTCTAATGCTTATCCTATTGCTCGAAAAGCTTGTGATTTAGATAAAAAAAATATATCTTACGTTTATCAGTTAGCTGAAATTTGTACTAATAACGGGCAAAGAGCTGTCGGGTTATCTTATATAAATCAGTACATTAAGGCTAATCCTGAAGCTGCTGGCGATGCAAAATTAATTAGGTTGCGAAATATGATGTTTTAATCATTAATAATTAATCATCTAAAAATTTCCAATTTATTAAAGGATTTCGCCTAAACCATGTAATTTGTCGTTTTGCGTAGTGTCTGGAATTTTGTTTAATAAGTTTAACAGCTTCTTCAAAATCTATCTTTTTATCTAAATATTCAATCAGTTCTTGATATCCTATTGTATTTAATAATGTTGGAATCCTTCCATGCTTTTTTAAAAGTGTTTCAGTCTCTTTTAGCAAGCCTTTCTCAAGCATTATATCAACTCTTTTGTCAACTCTTTCATATAAAAGTTCTCGGTTATGAAAATTCAGACCTATCCATTCTACGTCAAATTCAGGTTCTTTTTTCCCTGCTATTTCGGACATAGGTTTGCCTGTTGCATTTGCAACTTCTAACGCTCTTATTATTTTTACTTTATTATTATAATGAATTTTTTCTGCACTTTTTGCATCAATTTTTTGAAGTCGTTTATATAATTCTTCGCAACTATATTCTTCAAGTTTTGCTCGATATTCAGGATTTGCTTCTACTCTTGGTAAGTCATAATCTTCAAGCAAAATTCTGAAATATAAACCTGTTCCTCCTGCAATAATAGGAGTTTTACCCTTACTTGCAATTTCTCTTATAGCATTCTTTGCCATATCACAAAAATCTGCTACGGAAAAATCATATTCAGGTTCAACGACATCTATCAGATAATGTTTTATGCCTTGTCTCTCTTCAATAGTCGGTTTTGCCGTTGCTATGTCATATTCTTTATAGACAAGTCTTGAATCTGCAGAAATTATTTCTCCGTTAATCTTCTTTGCTGTCGCTATCGCAAGAGCTGTTTTCCCCGTCGCCGTTGCTCCCGTTATTGCTATTACTTTCTGTTTTTTTCTCGGTGTATTCGCTGTCATAATATAAAAATATTAACACAATAATATATACGAAGAAATAAAAATATAAAAGCATAGCAAAAAAGTATAAAATTGAATTTCCGCCTGCTAGTGCATTAATTAACGATATAATAAAGTTTAGGCACGAAATATATATAAATAATACTATAGCTCCAAAAGGTTTTATAATTATATTTTTTAAAGAAATGAAAAAAGCCTTAAATGGATTTTTTGTATTATAAATAACTTGCGGACTCCAAAACATTGTAATAAATGAAAACAATGTTGCAGCTCCTAAAAATAAGAAATTCCAAGCATTTAATTTTATCAAATCTTGTTTTGATAAAGATGTAACCAAATGCTTTGTCGCTTCTGTAGTTGCAAGTGAGACTTTTAACTGAGCAAGGCTAAGTCCGATTTTGCCTATAAAGTGCATTCCGATAAAATATATTGTAATTCCGAATATCGCCAATAGCACAAGGTAAAATATAAATCCGCCAAGTGCAGGTATAAAATATTCACCTATTCCAACAGGAAATTCTTTTAATAAATCGAAAGAAGCCTTAGATTTTTCTTCTTCAATATAAAAGTCTTTTTTGTCCAAATTAATGGCACTTTTTACCATATATAACCAGCCTGCCCAAAAAGCTGAAATCATTAAAATAACGGTAACCAAAAGAAGTACAATAGCTTGTATATTTTCAGGAGTTGTTTTGGCAAATCCCAAATATATACTAAATATCAATAAACATAGTACCAACGGAATTGTTAAAACTATATTATCATTTGTTATCGAAAAAGCTTTGCGGAAATATTTAATCATATTGCCCCCTTATTTAGTTGCAGTTTCTGCCTCTTTAGTTTGCTTATTAGATTTTATAATATTATTGCGTTTTTTACGTCTCATTAAATCAACAAACGCTTCCAATCTTGTAATATAACCTGCTTTACCGGTTTGTTCGTCCATCACTAGGGCTAAAATAGGGATATTACAATTTTCTCTCATACTTGGAAAGATATTTTGAGACATAATTTCAGGCATGCAAGTAAACGGACTTATGTGTATAATTCCGTCCTTACCGTGTTCATCAGCCCAAGCTACGTCAGAAACACATTCTAGAGCATCTCCTCCGATATCTCTCATTAAATAAGGCTGTGCCATTCTGAAAGCTCTTTCTAAGTGAGTCTCACCTTTTTTAAATATCTTCGGTATTATTGCATCTTTTAAAAATCCGCTTACCGTAAGGCTTCTTCTCGTTTGAACTCCCATTCTGCCAAGTTCTCGTTCAATATTTTGGTTTGCAAAATCGTCAAGTACAAGGAAAATTTCCCCTGTTAAGTCAACGTGTAAAATATCTCTTTTTTTATCAATAGGAGTTTTTGCAAGTTCAATAAAAGCTTCTTTTTTAGCTTTTTTTAATTCTTTTATTGATTTTGCTGCTGCTATTAATTTTAATCCTTTGTTAAAATGTTTTTCAGCTGTACCTACTGTTATTTCTCTTGCTCTGTAATAAGAAAGAGCATTTTGTAAATCATCAAGTACAAAAACAGTTCTTATTAAATCGTAAATCGCTCTGATAAATAAAATAGGGTCATTCTTTCCTGTAAGCTCTTTTAAAAAGTTATAAAGACCTTTTACTCCGTCATATAACGCAAGTTCAATGTAATTGGCTTCATAACCCATATCTTTAAGTGCATTTTGAATGCTACTGCCATATTCACCAAGTCGGCAAATTCCTGGAGATGATATCATTGCAACATAATCAGTTCCACCTTCAAGGGCTTCAATGAAATTCCCCAAAATAAGCTTGTAAGGTAAACAAATTGCTTCAGGTGAATTTTTAGTACCCAAAGTCAATGTCTTTTTGTTGGTATAAGGCGGTTCAAAAGGTTCAACTCCGACTTTTCTTAATGCTGCAGCCCATGCAATATGGATTGTTCCCATGTGTGGAAATGCTACTTTTTTCTTTTTATTTTTTTCTTCTTCTGCCATTTTTATTTTCTTTCTAAAAGGTATCTTACTTCCAGTATTATATCAGGAAAAAAACTTTTTACCATACCCCAAATATATAATATGAGGTTGACAAACAATAGTTCAGAGACTACAATAGTAGAGAATTAAAGAGTATTGGTCTGTTAAAAGTTGTTATGTAGTTAGTTTAAGAGAAAGCTGATAAATATGATTCACAGAAAATCAAGAGATGAAATTAAAAGAATGCGTCATGCCGGTTACATTGTTGCCTTAGTTCACCAAGAAATGAAGAAAGCTGTTGAACCAGGGATTAGTACGAAAGAACTTGATGATATTGCTTTTAGAACAATAAAGGCAAATAAAGCAGTTCCTACGTTTTTAGGTTATGACGGATTCCCTGCAAGTATTTGTGCTTCAATCAATGAACTTGTTGTACACGGTATTCCTAATGAAAAAACAATATTAAAAGAGGGTGATATCGTAAGTATTGATATTGGAGCTACTTATGGTGGTCTTGTCGGTGATAGTGCTTGGACTTATCCTGTAGGTGAAATATCTGACGAGAAAAAAAGGTTGCTAAAAACTACTGAAGAATCTTTGATGGCAGGTTTTAAGATGATGAGAGAAGGAAATACTTTAGATATGGTAGGTAAAGCTATTGAAGAAGTTGCTAATCGTGAAAAACTTGGTATTGTAAGACAATATGGCGGTCATGGTGTTGGACATGTTATGCATGAAGATCCATTTGTTGCAAATTATTCAACAGGAAATCCGACAGTATTGAAGAGTGGTATGACAATAGCCGTTGAACCAATGTTGAATTTGGGCGGTGATGATGTTGAAGTTCTTCCTGATAATTGGGGTGTTAAGACTGTTGACAATATGCCATCAGCTCACTTTGAACACACAATATGGGTTAGTGATGATGAACCTGTTTTCTTAACTGCTTTAGAATAAGTGTTAAAATTTAAAAATAAATTAATTATACGATTTAAAATGTAAAAAAATCGTATTTAATAGTAAGAGTATATATACAATCGGAGTTACAATAGTTTATGGATATATTTGCAATAGTAGGCGTATTAATGGGTGTAGGCTTCATTCTTACGGCTCAGGCAATGGAAGGCGGAAATGTTGGTCAGTTACTACAATTAACTGCCGGCATGATAGTTTTTGGCGGTACCGCCGGGGGTGTTGTTGCGAGTTTTCCTCCTGCAGATTTGAAAAATGCTCTTGTTTTCTTAAAATGTGTTGTTATACCTCCGAAAGTCGATTTTGAAGCTTTGATTAAAGAAATAGTCTCTTTTGCGATGAAAGCAAGAAAAGAAGGTGTTATTGTTCTTGAAAAAGAAGCTCAACATGCTTCGGATAAACTTCTTACTTTAGGGTTGGAAGCGGTTGCTGATGGTGCTGATCCATCACTTGTTCAAGGTATGATGGAAAATCAAGTTTCCCAACTTCAAGCAAAAGTTAAAAAAGCTGCAAGTGTTTGGGAATCTGCAGGTGGTTATTCTCCAACATTTGGTATTATTGGTGCTGTTTTAGGCTTAATCCAAGTTATGCAGAACTTATCAGATCCGTCAAAATTAGGTTCAGGTATTGCGGTTGCCTTTGTTGCAACGGTTTATGGTTTGTTTGCCGCTAACTTAATTTTAATTCCGTCAAGCACAAGAATAAAAATGTGTTATCAGAAAGTGTTTTTGGCTCAAGAAATGATGCTTGAGGGTATTCTTTCTATTCAAGCAGGAGAAAGCCCTGCTCTTATTGAAAGAAAACTTCGCTCATTCCTGTTAACTGAATCAAAAGAAGGGTAATAATGGGAAAAAAGAAGGCTGAGCCGGAAGAACAAGCAAATTTAGGTCGTTGGATGGTTTCGTATGCGGACTTTGTTACGTTGCTGTTTGCTACGTTTGTTGTTTTGTATGCACTTTCTCAAGTTGATATTAAAGCTTTTTCTTCATTGGAAAACTCTATTAAACAAGCTTTTTCTGCACCGTCTTTGCTTCAAGGTTCTCAGGGAGTTTTGAACGATGGTAATAATTTGATGGATCAAACTAGTGCAGATTCTATGATTGAGCCTTTAATGATGGAATATATCAGTCAAAAATATGAACAAGAGGCTTATTCAAAAATCGAAAATGATATAAAACGTATGGAGCAATCAGGTGAACTTTCAGGTGTTGAGGTTTCTGAAACTGATCAAGGTCTGATTATCAGGTTTGGAGATGATTACTTGTTCCCATCAGGTTCTGCAACTATTTATCCGAGTGCAAAGTCCAAACTCGATAAGGTTGGTGCTGTTATTGCTAAAAGATTTATTCTTCACTATATGAAGATTGAAGGTCATACTGATAACCGACCTATTTTATCAAGTTCATACCCTTCAAATTGGGAGTTGTCATCTGCTCGTGCTAGTGCTATAGTAAGATATATGATTGGTAGATTCAGCTTTATGCCAAGTCTATTCTCTGCTACAGGTTATGCCGAAACTCGTCCTGTTGCTCCGAATACAACTGATGCTAATCGTGCTAAGAATAGACGTGTTGAGATTCTTATTTTGCGTAATCGTAATAAGAGTCAAGTCAACCCTCAAAATGAGTTTATGAAAATGAGTAAGCAAGATCAAGAAGCTATGGAAAGACATAGAATTGAGATTATTGCTAAAATTCAAAGGTCTCCAAAAGAAGAAAAACTAATTGGACCTGAAGAAAATCATCAAGAGGAAGTTATTTTAAATAAACAGTTGTATAATAAGGAAGTATTAAGACTTTCAAGAACTTCAAACGGATTTGATGAAAAGACAAAGGTTAAGATAACTGGGCAGGGCGATTGGCTAAGACCACCTGCTTCAAAAGGAAAAGATTAAACGAAATGTGTAAAATGGTTTCAAAAGAGTATAGAAATAGGAGTTGATAAAGATGGAGCATTATTTTGTAGGTATATCACTTGCTTCAGGTGCTAATGTTGAATCCGGTGTTGCGGTTTTAGACAAAAACAATGATATTATATTTATTGATAAAATGTTTACAATGCATGATGTACAACATTTTTTAGATAATTTTTCTTCATTAAAAAATTCAAGGGTTTGTATTTCTTTACCTTATGAGAATATGATTTTGAATGGTAAGTGGAGAATTTTGTCAAAACCATACCAGCTTTTACTTTCGAACGATAAAATCCACAATACTGATAATTGGACTCAACGATATTCAAATAGAGGTTCTGATTATTTTTCAAGCCTTGTGGAAAAAGGTATTGAAATAAATCGTTTTGAATTAAATTTAACAAGACAAGAATTGGGATTAAATTCTTGCTATAAAGACCGTTCTCCTGCTGATTGCAAGGCGTTGCAGTCTGCATTGAAGATAAAATACGGATTTGCATCTATTCCGTCAAATATGATGCCAATGGCACAACTGGAAGCCATTGTCGGTTCTCTTCTCGCAAAAAATATTTGTGAAAAAGAAGAGGTTGAGGTAAGACCTTTGTTTGAATTTAATGGAATTCCTGTTGTAAGATAACTTTATTATTAATTATTATAATAAATGAATATAATAAAAAGCGAACATTTTTAATGTTCGCTTTTTAATTCTGTAATTCAAGTAATATATTAATTACTCAATATTAAAATTTGCTTGAGGAGCATCAGCACCATCTTGAGGATAGTTATTTGCTAAAGGGTCGTAGTCTGTCGCAACAGGAGAAGCT
>JAGOIO010000028.1 GCA_017995595.1 bacterium
TTTTGCACACTTTAAATAGAGCTTCAGCACTATCAAGTGAAATCATATTTGCCCCGTCGCAAAGTGCTTTGTCCGGATTAGGGTGAACCTCGAAGAACAGAGCGTTAGCACCTGCAGCCATTGCCGAGCGAGCAAGTACAGGAACGAATCTTCTGTCTCCGCCTGAGCATTCGCCGTTAGCTCCAGGAAGTTGAACGCTATGTGTTGCATCAAACACAACAGGGTAGCCAAAAGTTTGCATAATCGGAACGGCCCTAAAATCAGTTACTAAGTTGTTGTATCCGAAAGTCGTACCTCTGTCAGTTACCAAAATGTTAGAATTTCCAGTATTTTCCACTTTTTTGATTAAAGGTTTCATTTGTTCAGGTGCAAGAAATTGACCTTTTTTTATATTAACAATTTTTCCTGTATTTCCTGCTGAAACGAGTAAATCTGTTTGTCTGCATAAAAAAGCCGGAATTTGTAGTATATCTGCGACTTCTGATGCGATTTTTGCCTGCTCAGGTGCGTGAATATCAGTTACGATTGGTACTCCAAACTCATTTTTTACGGACAAAAGCATTTCAAGACCTTTTTCAATTCCAGGGCCTCTGTAGGAATTTATGGAAGAACGATTTGCTTTGTCAAAAGAAGATTTGAAAACAAAATTTATATTGAGTTTTTCAGTTATTTCTTTTAAGCCTTGAGCGGTTTCATTTAAAATTTCTTGGCTTTCGATAACGCAAGGTCCTGCAAGGATTGTCAGCTTATCTCCGCCTATTTCAAAATTATTTAATTTAATTTTTTTCATCATAGAATAATTATAGCAAAAACAAATTTATTTGTATTATTTGTGTGGTGAAAACTTTAACGTTGTTGAAACTTTCTTAAAATGTGGTATAATATAATATATTAGAACAAAAAATAAGGAATAAGAATATGCTAAAGAATACTATTATTACTGCGTTATGTCCCCGGGGGGGGGGGCAAACTCTCTAGGCATAAGCTTTTTGCGTTTACTTTGGCTGAAATATTAATCGTTTTAGGCATTATTGGTATTATTGCAGAAATGACTATTCCAACTCTTATGCAGAGTGTTGGTGAGCGAGAAGTTGTTTCTAAATTAAAAAAAGATTATACTGTTATTTCAAATGCTTATAATTTAATAAAAGAGGACGAAGGTACTTATGATTCTTGGGGTACAGGAGATATGAGTAGTGCAAATACTCATATAATTATCGGAAATATGTTCAAAGAACAATTAAAATTTTCTGTGAATTGTATTGGTAAGTCTAAAGATGAAGTTATAAGTAAGTGTGGCGATTTCGAAGCAAAGCCTGAAGAAGATTCAAGAGCAATTCTTTCAGATGGTACACTTATTGCATTTAGAGGGTGGTCTCCAGATTGCTCATGGCACTGGGGAAATAGCGGTTTATTGACTAATGTTTGCGGATATATTGCTGTTGATATAAATGGTCTAAAAAACCCAAATGTTGCAGGTAAAGATAGATTTGATTTTTTGATTGCAAAAGACGGTATTGTGCCATGGGGAACTGTGGGGCAAATATATTATAAATTTCCTGACTATTGTAATAAGAATGTAGGGAAAAACTTGGTTGATGTTACAATTGGTGGAGCTTGTACTGCGTGGATAATTTATAATGAAAATATGGACTACTTACACTGCGATGATTTGAGTTGGACAGGCAAAACAAGGTGCGATTAATTCGCATTTGAGGTAATTTTAACTGCCATTCTCGAAGTTTTATTAGCTATGACGATAGCTTGTAAGTTTCTTATGTTAAAAAAAGTATTCATCTTTTTATTTGTGGTAAAATAAAATTAAACGAAGTTTAAATAAGGAATTTAATTATGGAACAAGAATTAAGAGATAAATACGAAGTCGTTATCGGCTTGGAAGTTCACGCTCAGCTTAAAACAAAATCAAAAATATTTGCACCTGATAGTGCAGAATTCGGTAATGAACAAAATACACAAATTTGTCCTATTACTTTAGGTATGCCTGGAGTTCTACCTGTTTTAAACAAGGAATGTGTTAACATGGGCATTTTGACAGGGTTGGCTCTTAATTGCGAAATTCCAAAGCGTTGTAAATTCGATAGAAAACAATATTTTTATCCTGATTTGCCGAAAGGTTATCAAATTTCTCAATATGATGAACCTATTTGCGTTAAGGGGTATTTGGATATTAAAGGCAAAAGAATTGGTATAACAAGAGCTCACTTGGAAGAAGATGCAGGAAAATTAGTTCACGCAGGTGCTGATGGAATTGCCGGTTCAAGCTACTCTCTTGTAGATTTGAACAGAGCGGGTGTTCCTCTATTGGAAATAGTTTCTGAACCTGATATGCGTTCAAGTGAAGAAGCTAAAGATTATATGGAAGAATTAAGAGATATTCTAAGATATATCGGCGTTTGCGATGGTAATTTAGAAGAAGGTTCTATGCGTTGCGATGCGAATATTTCTATCATGCCAAAAGGCTCAAAAGAATTTGGTACTCGTGCTGAAATTAAGAACGTAAACAGCTTTAAAGCTCTTCAAAGAGCTATTGAATATGAAATTGATCGTCAAATAGATATTGTTGAAGAGGGCGGTAGCGTTGTTCAAGAAACAAGATTATGGGACGATAATTTCGGCGAAACAAAGTCTATGCGTGGTAAAGAAGATGCTCACGATTACAGATATTTTCCTGAACCTGACCTTAATCCACTTGAAATATCTCGTGAATGGGTCGAAAATATCAGAGCAAAAATGCCTGAACTTCCTGCCCAACGTCGTCAAAGATATATGGATTTAGGACTTAGCGAGTATGATGCATCAATTATTGTTGAAGAAATGGAATTATCTCTGTTCTTTGACAAGGTTCTCTCTTTGGGTGCTGATGCTAAAATCGCTGTGAACTTCCTTATGGGTGAAATTGCAGCATTTTTAAAAGAAGAAAAATTAACTGTTAATCAAACAAAATTAACTCCTGAAAATTTAGCCGAGTTGATTACTTTGATTACTAAAAAAACTATTTCAAATAATATCGGTAAAAAAATTATTACTGATATGATGAAAGATGGTACTAAAGCTTCTGCTATTGTAGAAAAGCAAGGTTTGAGCCAAATTTCTGACGAGGGTGCTATAAAAGAAATCGTTGAAAAAGTTTTGGCTGATAATCAAGCTCAAGTTGAGGCTTACAGAGGCGGTAAAGTTCAGTTACTTGGCTTCTTCGTTGGACAAGTAATGAAGGCTACAAAAGGAAGAGCTAATCCTAAGTCCGTTAATGAAATCTTGAAAGGTGCATTGGACGGATAATTGATGAAATTTGTTCATATTTCTTAATGTTGAATGTATTTTACTAAGTTTTAGAAAAATATTGCCGACATGGTTAGTATGAATGCATCTGGTATTTTATCAAATATTAAAAAATTCCGCTTTGGTGGATTTGAGTTTTACACTTTTTTAAAAGAGAGCGTGGGGGCAAACTTGCAAATTAAAAAATTCGGTAGCAGTATGGAGTCTGAAATCTATGAACAACCTATAATTTTGGACAGAATACTAAGAAATTACATAACAGAAGATGGTATTATCAATATTGATTTGCCAATGAACATTGAAAGTGTTGTTATGGTTGCCAGTGGTTCGTCTTATCATTGTGCAAGATTTTCAGCTGATTTGTTTGGGGAAATCGCAGGTATTGAAGCCCGTGCAATTTATTCAAGTGAATTTTTGCTCAAAAGAATAGTTCCGCATAATAGAAATGTATTATACGTATTTATTACTCAATCTGGTGAAACAACAGATACTTTGAGTGCATTAAATAAGGCAAAACAACTTGGTGTAAAAACGCTTTGTATAACAAATAAACAAAATTCAACGGCTTGGCAAGATGCTGATTACAAATTGAATTGCTACGCAGGTGAAGAAAAAAGTATTGCTGCGACAAAATCTTTGACCGCTCAGATGCTATGCCTTTATTTGACTGCAATAAAATATGCTCAAATGAAGTCTGTTGATGTTTCTGCTCATTTGGCTCAATTAAAAAATCTTTCATCTGTTGTAAAAGAATCTTTAAAATTAGATGAAAAAGTTAAACCGTTTGCAAAATTTTTGGCAAAGTATAAAAATATAATAATTGCAGCTGATGGTATTTCTTACGCAATAGCAAAAGAAGCTTGTTTGAAAATAAAAGAAACATCTTACATAAATGTTATGTCTCATATTTTGGGTGAATTTATGCATGGTCATGTCGCTGTATTTAATAACAAAGGCGTTTTGGTTTATATTTCTGCCGAGGGACTTTCTTATTCAACAATGAGAAATTTGGAAAAAATAAAAGATGATTACAATCCTCCGATTTGCGTTATCGGTAAATCAAACGATAGAGTTAAGACTACATTTAATATTGATTTAGAAGTTGAAGATAATATTTTAAAAATGTTTTCTAATGCTGTAATTATTCAGTTATTAGCATTGAGGATTGCTGAAACTCTAAATAGAAATGTTGATAAACCAAGAGGTTTGCATAAAGTTGTTACTCAAGGTTAAAAATATAGAATAAAAATTTATAAAATAGAAAAGCGAAAATCTTTGATTTTCGCTTTTTTTATCTCTTATTTTTTTGTAACTAACCTTTTAGTGCTTGATAAGTTTTAAATAACCAGTTTGCAAGATTTCCTGAATCTTCGGCACTATTCATATAAAATCCGCAAGATTTTCCGTTGACTGAAACTTTTAAATTTTCTTTTTCTGTAAATGGAACTTTATCGTGGTCATTAACTTCGTTATCATAAAGAAAATTTTTATATTTAGGGTCTGACGTGTATCTTACAACTTGAACGTCTTTTGCCTCTTTTTCAGGCATTTTGCTGATAACAAATACATCTTTTTCAGGACAACTTTCAAGCTTTTTTTCAAGCTTTATAATTGCAGATTCAAATGGTTCTGTGTTAAAAAGTCTTCTTACATCTTTTGTCGTTGCAAGGCTTGCTTTAAAATTTGGTGTATTACTACTTACTGAATTAACTTGCATAAAACTACTCCTTATAAACTAACTATACTCTTAAATCCAAAAAACTATATATGTAGCAGTTTATCACAAAAAAAATCGAGATATCAAAATCTCGATTTTTTATTAAGTATTTTTAAGTATCAAACTAAACAGCTTTTTGAACTTTTCCAGCTTTAATGCATGAAGTACAAACTTTAACTTTTTTTACAGTACCGTTGATATTAGCTTTAACTGTTTGTAAGTTAGGAGCTTGACGGTTTAAGTTTTGCTTGTGTGAAAAACTTAGTTTAGCTGATTTTAGAGGTGTTTTACCACAAATTTCACATTGTCTTGACATTTTTTTATTCCTTTTATTAATATAAACTACAATTCTAGTGCTTTCTAAGCGTATCTCAAAAATAAAAGATTTACAAGCACTTTGTTAAATTTAATTACGACATTGACAAGAAAATGTTTTAAACAGGTAGTTTTATACAAAATTCTGTACCGATGCCCTCTTCACTTTTGGCGGTAATCTTGCCACCATGAGATTTTACAATTTGTTGAGATAAGAATAAACCTAATCCTGTACCTATTTTCCTGAATTTCTTAGCTGTTGAGTAATATTTATTGAAAACTTGTTTTAAATTCTCTTCTGAAATACCTTTGCCGTAGTCTTTGACTTTTATCAAAGCGAAGTGTGGTATTGCTTCAAGAATTACATCGATGTCTTTTGTCTCACTATGAGAAATTGCATTTTGTATTATATTCTTGATGACTCTTTTTATTTGAAATTCATCTACAGAAATCTTTATTTCAGATAAAGCAATAAAATTTATGTTCAAATTAGCTTTAACTATTATCGGATTCATTTCGCTTATTACACTTTTTGTAAGGTCATTAAGATTTACTTGAATTTTCGTAAGGTCGATACCGTTTGCCTGAATTTTATACGTATCAAGCAAAATTTGTACAAGTTCCAAAAGCTCGTTGTTACTGGTTTGCATATTTGATAAAGCTTCTTTTTGCTTGTCATTAATATCACCGAAAGTTCCGTTTACTAAAAATTCTAATATGTTAGAGGCTGCAATAATAGGCACTTTCAAGTCATGTGTTAGAGTTGCAACAAAGTCCTCTTTCATTTTGTCAACTTCAACTTGGCTTGTGATATCTTTTATAATCATAATTGTATATTGCTTCTTATCTTCAACCGTAAGTTTCATTGTACTTGCTTGAAAACTTGAAGATGGTGCATTCTTAATATAAATCTCTGAATTTTTTAGTCTTTCAATATGAGCTTTTTTTGAAATAAGAATATAATCAAAAATATTTTTATTCATAAGCTTTTTACCGTCTTCTTTAAACCATTTTGTGATTTGAGGAGTGGCTCTTAGAATATTATTCTTATTATCGGTTATTAAAATTCCGTCTGATAAAGAGTTTATTATTGCTTCAAGAAATTTATTTTGTCTTGTAAGTTCATTTTGATATTCAACAATCATTTGCTCTCTGTCATTAAGGGTTTCAATCATACGATTTAAACTTTCACTCAAATTGGTAAAATTAGAGTGTTCGAGATTTTCGACTTTAGATGACAAATCTCCGTAACGTATAGAATTAACGGTATTTGTAACTTTGCCGAGATAGTCATTTATTTTTGACCATTTTTTATCTGTCTTTTTTATAACAAAGTAAAGAAGTATAAAAATTAAAATGATAAATGAATTTACAATATAATAAATCATATAAACTCCAATTTGTTTAATTTCAATATGATTATAGCAGATAAATTTGAAAATAATAATAGTTTGGGCTAAAATTGCCTTATGGAAAATATTTGTTTAGTTGATACACATACGCATATTGATATGGAAGAGGATTTTCCCGATTTAGAAGATGTTATTTTACGAGCTGACGAATCAGGTGTGAAAAATATTATTATTCCATCTTGTACGAGTGAATCTTTTGACAGAGTTCTAGATATTGCACATACGCATAAAAATATTTATTGTGCATTAGGAATTCACCCGACGGAGTTTAAATCAGTTGAAGATAGAGATTTTGAAAGAATAGTTGAGCTTTCTTCCGATGAAAAGGTTGTTGGAATTGGGGAGTGTGGACTTGATTATTATTGGGATAAAGATGAAAACAAAATAAAAGAGCAGATTGAGGTTTTTCAAAGACAAATAAAAATTGCAAATCAGACAAAACTCCCGTTATTAATTCATGCCAGAGAGTCAGTTCAAGATTGCATGATGATGCTGGCGGAAACCTTGGAAAAAGATGTAAATGTTATTATGCATTGTTTTTCAGGAAGTGTTGAAGAAGCTAGACAGTGCTTAAATCGTGGATATTTTTTGGGCTTTGGTGGAGCATTAACTTTTAAAAATTCTAAAAAGGCAAAAGAGATTGTGAAAACAATGCCACTTAACAAGCTTTTGTTGGAAACAGATGCGCCGTATATGACACCTGTTCCACATAGAGGGGAAAGAAATGAACCAATGTATGTGAGGGCTGTTGCAGAATATGTTGCGGAACTTCGAGGTATAAGTTTGCAAGAAGTTTCAGAACAAGAAAGAAATAATGTAAAAGAGGTTTTCGGATTTTGAAAAAAGAACGATTGGATAAGGTTTTAGTTGATTTAGGCTGGTTTGAAACAAAAAGTAAGGCTTCAGCTTCAATTATGGCAGGCAGTGTAAAAATAAATGATGAAGTTATAACAAAAGCCGGTTATCAAATAGATGCTACAAAAAAACTTGTAGTGGAAGTAAAGACGATGCCTTATGTTTCAAGGGGTGGTTTGAAACTGGAAAAGGCATTAAAAACATTTGATGTTGATGTAAAGAATAGAGTTTGCTTTGATGCGGGAGCTTCAACAGGAGGATTTTCTGATTGTTTGCTTCAAAATGGAGCAAGAAAAATTTATGCAGTTGACGTTGGATATGGACAATTAGCTTGGAAAATCCGAAGTGATGAAAGAGTTAAAGTTATAGAGCGAACAAATATAAAAAATTGTGCATTTTCTGAAATATATTCAGAAAGCGATGAAATAGCTGATTTGTTAGTAATGGACGTTTCATTTATTTCAATAAAAAAAGTTTTACCAAATTTAAAAACGCTTTTAAATAAAGATGGTCATGAACTTGTTTGCTTGATAAAACCTCAATTTGAGGCAGGAAAAGAGTTGGTTGAGAAGGGCGGAGTAGTAAGAGATAAATCCGTACATGTAGAGGTTATAAATAGTGTAATTGATTTTGCAAAAGACCTTGGATATACAGCATTAGAACTTACTTCCTCTCCGATAAAAGGACCTTCAGGAAATATCGAATATTTAGTGCATCTTTCAACTAGTTCTGAAAAGAAAAAGGACTTTGAGGTTGAAGATATTGTAAAAAAATCAGAGGAAGCAATTATATAAAATTTTGAATAAAATAATTGCGGAAATTGAAAATTAGTGGTAGAATATCCAGCATGGAACATACCAGATGGTACGATAACAATCCTAATTTGAGATTACTTTTTGACGTTATAGAGAGTCTTGATGAAAGTGTAAAGCAAGACCTTGCACAAGATGTCATTCAAATTTTGGTGCAAGATTTTAATTTGAACTTAGACGAAGAGATTAATAATGTGTCAAAGAACTATGATTATGATTGTAAACGTTGGTATGATGAGGATATAAACTTATTTACGTCGTTTGAAATAATAAAATCGTTTTCTTATGAAATGCAGGAAGTAGTAATAAGTAAGGTAATGGAGTCATTATTGTTTATATCATGTGAAAGAGAGGCAAAAGGAAATGCCTAAAAAAGTTTTTGTAACCGGAGCGACAAGGGGTATAGGCAAGGCAATAGCGACAATGTTTAGCCAAAAGTCTGACTATGAAATTTATATAACAGGTCGGAATAAAGAGTTGTTGAATGAGGTTTTTAATGAAATAGGAGCAAAAGGCTTTTTTGTTGCGGATTTAGCAAATAAAGCCGACTTGGAGAACTTGAAAATTGAGCTTTCAAAGATAGAACCGGATATATTGGTAAACAATGCAGGCGAATATATATACGGTGGAATTGAAAAAATGGGATATGAAGAGATTTTGCATATTTTTGAGACGAATTTGATAGCCCCAGTGAATTTAATATCAGCGACAGTGGAGTCGATGAAACGAAAGAAGTGGGGACGAATAGTAAATATAGGATCAATAAGTGGAGTAATGGGCGAGGCCTATGCAAGTTTATATTCAGGCTCAAAATCAGGATTAATAGGAATGACAAAAGCATTAGCTCTAGAAGTAGCAAGCGATAATATAACAGTGAATACGATAAATCCAGGTTGGGTGGAAACAGAACTAGGAATGGAATCAGTTGAAGAGAGTGAGTTCAGCTTGGAAGAGACAGTTGAGACTATTCCCCAGAAGCGATTTGTTCAAGTAGAGGAAGTTGCAGGCATGGTGGAATATTTGTGTGGAGAAAAGGCGAAGGGAGTAACAGGTCAGTCAATAAATCTATGTGCAGGCTTAAGCGTAGGATATTGAAAAGAAAAAAGTAATAAAAAGATAAAAAATTTGTTGACAAAAAAGTTTTGACGATATAGAATAGGAATACAAAAGAATAATGGGACGTCGCCAAGTGGTAAGGCAGCGGTTTTTGGTACCGCCATCTCGGAGGTTCGAATCCTTCCGTCCCAGCCAATTAAATCCTTGTAGTAATACAAGGATTTTTTTTAAATATTCGAATATAACCTTTCTGGGACATTTTGATGAGAGTTATACATTGGCAATGAGTTCGAGAAAATTTTCTATAACCTTTCTAGGACATTTTGATGGGAGTTTTTGAGGCAAGAGTGCTAAGTCCAGGCTAATTGAGGCTTGTTTTTAGTGTTGAGATTTAGCGTCCAAAAAGTTCCATTTTTACCCTTTTCTTGCACAGAATTGCACTAAAAATTTGAGATTTATAACAATTCTTGGTTGCTCGCGTTAAACGTGTCTGCACGGCAAGGCTCAACGCCTTGACCGTTCCGTACTCTGCTCGCAATCCGCTCCCCCACACAGAGCGAGTCGTTTCTTGGACAAAATTATGTAAATAGTGCAATTCTCCACTATCACTTGTGTTGAGATGTGTCAAAATATCTCTGAGATTGAGACAAAAGACTTGATGTTTCAGTGAAACAGAGCGATGAATGTCAGTACGAAAGGCATTACTGACATGAAAAAAGATTACACATTATATGGAACAAAAATTTTAAATCTAAAAACTCAAGAAATTGGTTTGCTAATTTGTATTTGGAAAAATAAATTAGCAGACAAAGAAATAGATTTTGCCACATGCGTAGATAAAAACGGAAAACGCTACAACATTGA
>JAGOIO010000029.1 GCA_017995595.1 bacterium
TTTCATTCGCCTTGATTGGAATAATGTATTTCTTTGTAAATATACAACGTGCCGCTATTCCCGGAGCAATTTTTGATACACTGCAAGCTGATTTCAAAGCTAATGCAGGTCAAATAACTGCCTTAGGTGCAATACTTATGTACATCTACGCAATTATGCAATTAGTTCTCGGGGTTTTGATTGAAAGATTTAGCGGTAAAAAAATTATCAAAATCGGTTCAATTTTCTTTTGTTTAGGTTCAATTTTGTTCGTCTTTGCAAAGAATATTCCATTCTTATATTTTAGTAGATTCCTCGTTGCCATAGGCGTTTCATCTTATTATCTGAGTTTAATCAGCGAACTCAAACAAAGTGTTGCACAAAGAAATTACGCTCTGTATTTATCTGTAATTTTGTTTGTCGGATATCTCGGTGGAATCTTTGCAAATGCTCCGTTCGTTGTTATGGTTAATCATATCGGGTGGCGACTTTCTCTTTTAATTTTTGCAATACTTTCTATCTTCTTCTCTGTTATATACTATTTCGTTGCAAATAAGGCTAATTCCGCTAAAATAAAGTCTTCTAAAAAAATAAACTTTAATTTATATAAAAAAGTTTTAAAAAGCCATACAAATTTAAAAGCTATTATTTACGCTTGTGCAATTTATGGAAGCTTTTATGTCTTACAAACTGTCATCGGCAAAAAATTCTTACAAGACTTTTGCCAATTCAGCTCAATCAAATCTGCAACAATTATGTCTGTTACCGCAACTCTTTATGCACTTTCAGGAATACTGTTAGCATTTTTGAGCAAAGAATTTTATCACAGAAAAATTTTCTTTCTAAAAGTCGTAAGTTCAATTAGTTGTCTGCTCGTACTTGGAATTTGTACGTGCCTTATTCTTAATATAAAAACTTCTTTTATTGCCGTTGCTTTCTGCATACTCGCTTTGGGAGCAAGCATTTCTTCGCTGTTAGTTCCTTATCTTCAAGATGTTAACAAAAAAGGAAGTTCTATTGCTATTAGTTTAATGATTTTTGCTATGTACATGATGGTAGGATTTTTAGGAAACACTACAGGATTTTTCTTGAACTTATTTCCGTCAAAAATGGTACATGGCACTGTAATTTATAGCACAAACTCTTATTTATCCTTATTTGTATTTATGTTTGTTTTAATGTTTATAGCTATGATTGCCGTATTTAGGCTTGATGAAAGTAAAAAAATCAGAAAATTAATAGGAATATATACACCACATAACTAAACATTTTGCTTGACAATAAGTGCGGAATTTGCTACTCTGTTGGCAAGTTTATTAAAAAGAAAGTTGGTGTTTATGGTTAATACGATAATAATTGCAGTCGTTGCATTGGTTATAATTTTTATGCTTTATTCTTGCTACGTACAAGTCATACAGAAGAAAAACAAAGTAAAAGAAGCTTTTGCAGGAATTGATGTCCAACTTAAAAAGAGATATGATTTAATACCGAATGTTTTATCAACGGCAAATAAGTTTATGGAACACGAAACAACTTTAATAGAAGATGTTACAAAATTAAGAACGCAAGCATTGGGAATTAAATCTGATTTTGAAACAATGAAAGATAAAATAAAGATTGAGAGTGATTTTCAATCAAAATTTGGTCAGCTTATTGTGGCAGCAGAGAATTATCCACAGTTGAAATCAAATGAAACAATGGTTCAAGCAATGCAAACATTGGCAGAAACAGAAGAACATATTGCAGCCGCAAGAAGATTTTACAATGCAGCGGTTTTGGATTTGAATAATGCAGTAGAAATATTTCCAAGTTCACTATTTGCATCTTCAATGGGATTAAGCACGCTTCCATTCTTTGAAATTACAGACGAAAAAGAAAAAGCACCGATTAATGCTAATTCTTACTTTACTGCAAAATAGTTATAAATGGTTTAGAACAAATATATCAAAAACTTACAAGAATATAGCCATTCTTAGTGCGAATGTTCAAAGTTTTAATAATGATAAGGTTATTTTGATTTTATATTAGTACAAAAATCAATCGCACTTTGTTTTGCCTGATGTAAAAATATCATTACATCTTAAATATTCCATATTGTGATTAGTAACAACCCACTGAGTACACCCTCGACCTTGTTGGTCAGGGGCAACTGATGTTCCGTTTATATTACATCGATTAGAATTGTTATTTGGTATAATGCCACGTTTTGTAAGCAAAAATTCAAAAACATCATACCCAAGTCGCATGTGTTTTGACGGATTCAAGATAACCCAATAATCCGAACAAACCGTACCCGAAAAAGATTGATTTATTCCTTCACCCGTTGCAGAACAATCTTTCGCAAACCACCCGGGCTTTAAGACAACTCCATCACTAAGTTGTATCGTATAATCTGCAGACAAAAGAGGAGACAATTGAGGAATAGTCCTTCCATCTAAAGATTTTGTATAGCCGACAGCATAGTCTTTATAATAATGTGCTTGCAAAAATTCCTTTAGCCTTGCAGCTACGAGTTGATTCGTTGAATAATCCATAATTGAATTACCATTTGAATCTTTTTTTCCTGTATCAGTAGTATTTACACCCCAATCCTCTATGGGACCATATTCTTCTGTAGCAGACAAAAACGCATGATTTATAACTGAATATGCCTTTAAAAGCTTTGAAACATTTGCTCGTTCTTGAGATTTTTGCATAAGCGTAGGAATTGTTAATGCTGCAACCACACCTATAATGCCAAGCGTTATTAATACTTCAGCTAACGTAAATGCTAATAACTTACTAAAATGCTTATCTTTAGAGAGTTTTACCCCCCCCCCATGGGCATAATTCAGTAATAGCAGTATTCTTTGGCATATTCTTATTCCTCATTTTAGTTGTAATACATCTATTATACCACTTTTTATGAAGTTTTCAAGTCTATCGTCGTGGCGAAATTTATAAAGCAAGTTCACTAATGTCCAACATAAAATGATGCATCTATATTTGCATATAATTTAACTTTCCCACTCTCTATAGGTGTTTTTACTGAATTATCTTTTGCCAGTGTTGCCATTTCCATCATTCTATAATATGGGCGAGAATTTCCCTCCGGAGAACAAGACGTTGAAATACTTTTTATTCCAACTACTTTCGATTTTGCAGAATGTGCTATTAAATTTGCCTGAGCATAAGCTTTTGCCGTTATATCTGATAGCATTTCGCTACACTGATTCTCGTAATTTGTTGTACTAAATTGAACATCATCAACTGAAGTCGCACCATTTTGAACGGACATATCAATTATTGTTGATATCTTTGATACGTCTGTTGTTTTTACCTTTATGCTATTAACTACAATATTCTTTTCAAATATTCTTTTTCCGTCTTTATAAATATAATTTTGTCTTGCAGAATATTCGCCTGTCTTGACAAAATCACCATTTTTTACATCAAGAAGATTTTTTACTGATGAATATACCGCATTTGAAATTTGCTTGTTTTTGTTAACCGCAATTTTCATATCAATATCTGAAGTCTTTACATTTATTGTAACTTCAGCTTGATTTGGAGAAATCTCTTTTGATAAAGACTTTGAAACAGAAATAAATCCTGCTTCTTTTTGTAATGCTTGAACGCCTTTAATACCAGAAAACAATGCGATAACAGTCAATGCTGAAACTAGAACTCTTTTTTTCATAAAAACTCCTATAAAATATTAATCTTTTTTTATTTCTTGAGAATTATCTTCTTTTTTCTCTGAAATATTTTCACTAGTCTTGTTTGGCATAGTGCAAGATGACATTGGGAATTTATCAGAATATTTTGCATGAATAGATTGAGTTTTTATTTTAGAAACAATCTTTTGCAATTCTTCTTCGGTTAATTCCTGCTCCGGTCTGAAAGAAACAATAAATTTTTTCTTTTTTGTAATATAAATCGTCATAGCAACAATTCCCCAAAGTAGAAGCCCACCGATAAAATTAATTTTCGGAATAAAACTTGTAAAATCAGAAATATAGTTCCAACCGCACATAGCAACAAGTGCAGGGAAAGCAATGAATCCTGCTATAAGACAACTAATAATAAATCCTGCTATTAACATACCTCTTATGCCATTTATTTGAATTACATGTAAATTTTTTTTCATAATACGTCCTTCACCATGTCTAAAAATCGTTCTTCATCTAATATTATAATACCTAAATCTTGAGCTTTCACTAATTTTGAACCTGCATTTTCACCTGCAACAACAAAACTCGTATTTTTACTTACCGATGATGAGGTCTTTCCGCCCATTAGCTTTATCTTATCACCAGCTTCATCTCTTGTCATGCTTTGTAAAGTTCCTGTTAAGACAAAAGTCTTTCCTGCAAATTTGTTAGACTTAGGTGTTGATGAACCGTAATTTGGTTTTACACCGTAAGAGTCTAATTTTTCCAGCAAATTTATAGAGTTTTCGTTATGAAAATATTCAAAAACACTCTTTGCAATAATTTCACCGATACCGTCAATTATAGAAAGCTCTTCAATCGTAGCATTTCTTAATTTTGCTAAAGACCCAAAACAATTTGCAAGAATTTGAGCTGTTTCTTTCCCAACATGCCTGATTGATAATCCTGTTAAAAATTTTGAAAACGGTCTTGTTTTACTTTCCTGAATAGAGTTGTAAATGTTTGAAGCTGATTTTTCTTTTATCAAATCTAAATTCATTAAATCTTCTTGGGATAATTTATACAAATCAGCAGAATCATTTATCATAGCATTTTTGTATAACTGCTCTATCAAAGATGGTCCGACATAATCTATATCCATAGCATCTTTAGAAACCCAATATTCAATTCTCGCTTTAATTTGAGCAGGGCAATCAAAATTCGGACAATACAAATTAACCTCGCCGTCTCGTTCTACAAGCGGAGTATTACAAATAGGGCAAACTGTCGGAGCAACAACTACACTTGCGGAAGTTAGTCTTGAATGTTCGTCAACCTTAACAACTTTTGGAATAATTTCAGCAGCTTTCTTAATAAAAACAGTATCAGAAACTCTGACATCAAGCCGTTTTATCTCATCAAAATTATGTAAACTTGCACGAGAAACAACACTTCCTGCAAGTAGCACCGGCTCTAATACCGCAACAGGAGTGATTGCACCTGTTTTACCAACACCAGTTTCAATTTCTAAAAGCTTAGTTCTAACTTCCTCAGGTGGAAATTTGAAGGCGGTTGCCCACTTCGGAGCTCTTGCGGTAAAGCCAAGTTCTTCCTGATATGCAAGCTTATTAACCTTAATTACTACCCCGTCTGTTGCATAATTTAGCTCAAATCGTTTAAATTCCCATTCTCTGCAATAGGCAATAGCTTGTTTTATGTTTTTAACTTTTCTTATATTAGGATTTAGTTTAAATCCAAGATTTTTCAAAAAAGTTAAACTATCAAAGTGAGTGTTAAAATCTTTTTTATTTTCGTCCAAAATCGCAGTATAACAAAACATTGAAAGGTCTCTCTTTGCCGTAATTGTGCTATCCAACTGACGGAGTGAACCGGCTGCCGCATTTCTCGGATTTGCAAAAAGTTTTTCCCCATTTTTTAAATTTTCTTCATTGAGCTTTTCAAACGAAGTTTTTGGCATATAGATTTCACCACGAACTTCTAAATTTTCGATTTTTTTATCACTCTCAAAAATCTTTAACGGAATTGCCTTAATTGTTTTCAAATTTTGCGTAATATTTTCACCTACAACACCATTACCTCTCGTAACTCCTGTGGTGAAAATACCATTTTCATAAATCAAAGAAATAGCAAGTCCATCAATTTTCAATTCACAAACAAGTTCTACTTCTTGTCCAAGTTCCTTTGTAACACGTTCATACCACTTCTCTAAATCATCATAACTGTTTGAATTATCAAGACTGTAAAGTCTGTATTTGTGTTTATGCTGTTCAAATTTCGTACTTATAGAACCGACTCTTTGTGTTGGACTATCAGGAGTTACTAAATTTGGGTGCAATTCTTCGATTTTTTTTAAAGCTCTGAATTTTTCATCATATTCAATATCACTTAAAGACGGATTATCCTCTACATAGTAAAGATAATTCGCACGATTAAGCTCATCTCTTAAAGTTTTTATTTCTTGTTCTAACTCATTCATAATTACATGCACATCAACAATTCTCTGATAACTTTCGTAGCAACTGCTGTAGAACACCCGCTATTGTCATAGTGCGGTGCAAGTTCAACAACATCAGCTCCAACTATATTTAGTCCATTCAACTTTTTAAACCAAGACATTAATTCGCTAAATGTAAAACCTCCGGCTTCAGGTGTACCTGTTCCTGACATCACTGAAGGGTCAAGCACATCTAAATCTACAGTTATGAAAACATTTTTTCCTGACAAATTCAATAGGTCATCTGGGTAATTTAATCTTGTAGAATATTTTTTCATAATATCAAATTCTTCTTTCATTCCTGACCTAATACCAATTTGCTTTATATTCTCAAACCCTATTATCTCTCCAATATGATACAAAACCGCAGCATGCGATAATTCCTCACCCAAATACTCTTTTCTTAAATCAGTATGAGCATCAAAATGCACAACGGTTAAATCCTTATAAAACTCATGCACAGCCTTTATTTCAGGCAATGTAACCAAATGTTCTCCGCCGATTCCAAAAACTCTTTTACCGTCAGAATAAATTTGTCTAACATTTTCTTCAATAATATCAAGAGATTTCTTAGTATTGCCTAAAGGGAATTCCAAATCTCCTGCATCATTAAAATTAACATCATTTATATCCTTGTCAAAATACGGAGAATATTCTTCTAATCCCCAACTGGCAAGCCTAAGCATTTCAGGAGCAAACCTTGAACCTGAACGATAAGAAACAGTCCCGTCAAACGGAAGTCCAAGCATTACGACATCTGAGGTCATATAATCCTCATTTTGTCCTATCCAATTTCTGTCTAAAAAAGGTCCTTTTAACATATATTTCTAACCCATAAAATCTATACAGTTTTGATTTTACTATAAAATAAGAAATTTTCAAACAAATAGATGTAAAGTTTTTATGAATTTTTGTAATATTTACATGATAAACATGGCAATTTTTTTCATGTTTTAGACTTAAAACACATGTGTAGTAAGTGTGTTTTATATTTTTATGAAAGGAATATGAATTATGGCAGACGTAAGTGCAGTAACAGCTCCTCAAGCAGCTCCTATTAAGACAGCAGGTAAGGCAGAAGCTCCAAAAGATACTAAAGAAACTAAAAAAGCAGGTAAAGCAGAAGATACGAAAAAAACAGCTCCTGCAACAGACAAAAAAGCAGCTCCGGCTCCTCAAGCTCCTACAGGAGATTCAGTAGCTCATGCAACTCCAACTGATAAACAAGCTAAAAAATTGGACGTTCACGCATAGTTTCTAAATAAAAACTTTAAAAAAAAATCGGACATCTTAATAAGATGTCCGATTTTTTTATTTTTCTTCACTCCAATCAGCAAGTGTCGTTTTCAACTGCTGTTTAAAAGTGCTTCTTGAAACCGCTCGTTTCCTTGCACTAATTTTAGCTACCTCTTTATTCGCAACAGATTTTTGAGCCGTCTCTTTTTTTATACCCTCATTCTGAATCTTCTTTTTATATAATTTGGCTTCCTCAACAAAAGCTAAATAACTTTCATATCGAGAAATATCAATATCATCAAGATTTTCTAAAACCTTACAACCGTCCTCTTCTATATGCAAGCAGTCTTTAAATTTGCACTTAGATTTCAGCGGTTCTATCTCCCCAAACAAATCACCGACTTCACTTGGCATAAGAAAATCAAAAGTTAATCTGCTAAACCCGGGAGTATCAATAATTCTAATATCTTTTTTCCCTGACTTAACATTAATAATTTCACAATGTCTTGTAGTATGAGTTCCTCTTTGTGTCTTTTCACTAACTTCTTTAGTTCTTATATTCTTATCAGGACAAATTGCATTGATTAAACTTGATTTGCCAACACCGGAGCTTCCGCAAAAAACAGTGGTTTTACCTTTCAAAACATCTTTTAAATCATCAACACCAAACTTTTCCAACGCAGATGTGAAAATTATTTCAAACCCTAAATGCTCATAGATTTCAAAAACTTTTTCAATAATAGTATCATCTTCCGATAAATCATTTTTGTTAAAACAAAGTTTTGTTTTTAAATGATGGTATTTTGCAAAACAAATATATCGATTCAACTGCTCAAAATCGAGTTCAGGTTCTTTGATTGCAGAGACAATAACGACTTGGTCAACATTTGCAACCGCAGGGTGAGTTAAAAAGTTTTTGCGAGGTAAAAGTTTTGTAACAACCGCAGTTTTCTTCGTAGAATTAATATTTTCACAAAACACAAAATCCCCAACAAGAATTTTAAGCTTCTGCTTTTTTAGAACTTCACGGATTTTACATTCAAAAAGTTCTTCCCCATTAAACTTAACATAGTAAAAATCAGAATGAATTTTTAGAATTTGTCCTTTTTGTTGTTGTTCCTGCAAACTTAGCCCTCAACTTTAATACGAAATATATATAATAATAAACCGTTTTGCAAAAATTCGCAAGAATTGTTAAGAAAAATTTGAAAATGAGGTTTTTTGTGATATTATCAAAAGATAAAGTGAGTACTACTCGATTAATGAGGTAAAAAAATATGATATCAGTAAACGATTTAAAAACAGGTTTAGCTCTTGAGTTAGACAATGGTTTATGGACTGTAGTAGAGTTCTTGCACGTAAAACCGGGAAAAGGTGCAGCATTTGTAAGAACTAAATTGAAAAACGTAGAAACAGGACAAGTTGTTGAAAAGACATTCAGAGCAGGTGAAAAAGTAGGCAAAGCAACACTTGACAGACGTGCAATGCAATATTTATACAAAGAAGGAAGCGACTTTGTATTAATGGATAATGAAACATACGAACAATTAAACGTAACAGAAGCAATGATTGGCGACGGAATAAAATACTTGAAAGAGAATTTGGAAGTTTCAGTATTGCTTCACGACGGAAAGATTATCGGAGTTGACATTCCGGCACACGTTGAACTTAAAGTTGTTGATACACCGCCATCAGAAAAAGGTAATACATCACAAGGCGGAACAAAACCTGCAACAACAGAAACAGGTGCAGTTGTGAACGTACCATTCTTTATCTCAAACGGAGATACAATCAGAATTGATACACGTTCTAACGAATACTTAGACAGATGCTAAAGAAAGGTACACGAAAATTATTTGTGTAAAAGTGAAATAGAATGTTCGAATTAGATTATATAAAAGAACTTGCAAAAGTTATAAATGAAAATAGTTTAACAGAAATTTCTCTGGAAGACGGTGAAAAACTGTTAACAATCAGAAAAGAGAAAGAAATTGTAACTGCTACACAAACAGTTACAGCTCCTGTTCAACAAACAGTTCAAGCTCCAACGCAAGTTGAAGCCCCTGTAGCAGAAACTGTAAAAAAAGGTACACCAATAAAATCACCGATAGTAGGTACATTTTATCGTAAACCTTCAGCAGATTCAGAAGCATTTGTTGAAGTTGGCAAGAGCGTAAATTCAGGCGACGTAGTTTGCATCATTGAAGCAATGAAATTGATGAATGAAATTCAATCAGAAGTATCAGGAAAAATCACAGAAATTTGTGTTGATGATGGAGAAACAGTAGAATACGGTCAAGTATTGATGTACGTAGAATAGAATTAACAAAAAAAGGGGCTTACTCCGTAAGCCCCTTTTTTGTGTTTAAATCTGGCAGTCAAGATAAAAGTTAGAAGTACAATAGAATAAGGAAAGGCAGTTCGACAATGGTCGAGCGGTCAAGATAAGACAAAAAGACCCGAGCAAATAATTTTGCGAGGGACAAGCAAAACAGTTGCGAAAGGAGAAATCAGACAATAATCAAAGGAATTTTTTTAAAAGACCTTGAGTGCATAAGTTTGATTAAGCCGATACAACAAAGATAAAAGTTAGAAGTACAATAGAATAAGGAAAGGCGGTTCGACAATGGTCGAGCTGTAATGAATTAAAGATGTTCAAAAAAGTATTAATTGCAAACAGAGGTGAAATAGCAGTAAGAGTAATCAGAGCTTGCAGAGAAATAGGATTGCCAACAGTTGCGATATATTCAGAGGCAGATGCACAATCTTTACACGTAAGCTTAGCGACAGAAGCATATTGTATTGGACCAGCTTCAAGCAGTAAGAGTTATTTAAGCA
>JAGOIO010000030.1 GCA_017995595.1 bacterium
AAGGAAAATTTTTAAGACAAGTTATAATCGCAGTAATTCCTGCATTGTTTGTAACTTTTGCCCATTATACAAATATAAAAATAGGGTATGATTATTTTGATTTAAAATGGCTTTATCCGTTTTTTGCGGTTTTCTTGATTACAGGATATTCAAATGCTTATAATTTGACAGACGGTTTAGATGGACTTGCTGCTTTAACAGGAATTCCTGCATTTTTAGCTTGTACAATTATTGCAGAAATTTCAGGAATGCACGAAGTTGCAATTATTGCTGGTGCTGTAACAGGTGCTTTACTTGCGTTTTTAAGATATAACAAACCAAAAGCTTTAGTGTTTATGGGAGATACAGGCTCTCTTGCAATTGGCGGTTTACTTGGAACTTTAGCTGTTATGGGTAAATTTGAATTTCCATTGTTAATTCTCACAGGTGTTTTTATTATTGAAACATTATCCGTAATAATTCAAGTTATAAGTTTTAAAACAACAGGAAAAAGAGTTTTCAAAATGAGTCCGATACATCACCATTTTGAACTTTGCGGTTGGAGTGAAAAGAAAATTGTTGTAGTCTTTTCATTATTTTCTTTTGCATTTTCATTTCTTGCTGTAATGATGTATTTAACATTTTATCAAGGTTGGGTTTAGATTGGTTTTTAATTAATTCTATCCCCCAAAAAAAGATATAAAAAGCAAAAGGTAAGGATACAAGCAATTTAAGCATTTATCCATAGTCTGAGCTGAAGATTTCAGAGAAGAAGAAAAAAGGAAGGCGATACAACATGACAAGTTGTTGTGATATGAAAAAAGTTCTTATAATGGGTTTATCAAAAAGCGGAATTTCTGCAGGAAAATTTCTGGCAAAAAATAATGTCGAAGTTTTTATAACGGAAAGCAGAGAAAAAAATGCAGAAGATGAATCAAAAATCAAAGAACTTGAAGCCTTGGGTATTCATGTTGAAATGGGAGGACATAGCGAAGAATTTATAAAGGGAGCAAAACTTGCAATAACAAGTCCCGGAATTCCTCCGCATGCAGAAATATTTAAAAAAGTTCAAAAAGAAGGAATAAGGATAATTTCAGAAGTAGAACTTGCTTATTTATATACAAAAAAGCCTTTTGTTGCAATAACAGGAACAAATGGTAAAACAACAACAACAGAACTTACTGCACATATTTTGAATAAAAAATACAAGGCTCAAAAATGTGGAAATATAGGACTTCCACCTTGTGATTATTTGGAAGAAAAAGATTTAGACTATTTTGTTTGCGAAATGAGTTCTTTTCAAATATATTCTTGTAAAAAATTTAGAGCAAAAATTGCTTGCTGGTTAACGTTTACTCCAGACCATGTAAGTTGGCATGGTTCTTTGGAAAATTATTTCGAAACAAAAGCTTCATTATTTACGGGTGATAATGCTCCGGAATTTGCTGTTTTTAATGCGACGGATAAAAAGATTTATGATTTTTCAAAAACTTGTAAAGATTCAAAAATATTCTATTTTGGAAAAGAAGAAGGCGAAAATTGTTGTTATAAACGAGATGAAGCAATATATTTTAAACAAAACGGAAAAGAAGAAAAAATTATTGATATAAAAGATTGTACGTTGGTTGGAGAACACAATTACCAAAATATAATGTGTTCTGTAATTGTTGCAAAGCTTACAGGTGTGGAAAATGAAAAAATAAAAACTGCAATAATGGAATTTAAAGCTCCAGAACACAGATTAGAATTTGTAAGAAAATACAATGAAACAGAAATTTATAATGACTCAAAAGCTACAAATCCGGAAGCTTCAATCGTTGCGATAAATTCATTTAATGATGGAAATGATGTTTTAATAGCGGGCGGAAGAGACAAAAATACAGATTTAACAGAATTTTGTAATTCAATAAAAGCTCACATGAAAACAGTTATCTTAATAGGTGAAGCAGGAAAAAGATTTGAAGAAAACTTGAGAAAAAATGGTTTTAATAATATAATTTTTGAAGAAACAATGCAAAGTGCAATAGATAAAGGAATAGAATTAAAACCAAACGTATTATTGCTTTCACCTGCATGTGCAAGTTTTGACATGTTTAAGAGTTACGAAGATAGAGGAAAAGTGTTTAAAGATTATGTCCTATCAAAGATATAACAATAAAAGACCAAGAAGATATGAACCGAAAGAACCACAGTTGGGAGTAATAGTTTCACCACCTGACAGAACGCTTGTAATCGTTGTTACTTTTCTTGTAATAATCGGTGTAATGGCAATATTTTCTGCAAGTGCTCCAAAATGTATGGAAATGGGACAAAATCCTGCAGGATTTGTTTTTAACCAATTATTCTTTTTAATATTGGGTTTAATCGGTATGAAATTTTTAACCAATTACGATTATAAAAATTTAATTCCAATGACAATGCCTTTTGTCTTTTTAGTAATAGCGATGTTATTTTTGGTAAATTATACGCCATTAGGAGTTACGGTAAACGGTGCAAAACGATGGTTGAATTTAGGTTTATTTCAAGCACAACCGTCGGAATTTTCAAAGATAGCACTGGTAATGTTATTGTCCTGTGCGTTTAATAAAAGTAAAACGCTTTTTGAATCAAGCAAAATGGTTTACTATGTTCCAATATTATTGATGATATTTATGGTTTATAAACAACCAAACTTAAGTATGGTAATTTTACTTTTGGCAACAGGATTAATAATGTACTTAAGTGCAGGCGGGCCATTAAAACTTTTATTTATCGGATTTGGTTCAGGAATTTTGGCAGTATTAACCGCAAGTGCAACACATTTAATCAAACCATATCAGATGTCCAGAATTACAACATGGATAAATCCGGAAGCAGACCCGTTAGGTGCAGGATATAATATCATACAGTCTCTTGTCGCATTTGCAACAGGTGGTTTTTGGGGTGTCGGATATGGAAACTCAAAACAAAAATTAGCGTGGCTTCCTGAAGCTCATACGGACTTTATTTTTGCAGTTATAGGTGAAGAATTAGGTTTTTTAGGTTGCCTTTTTGTAATCGGTTTGTTTATAACACTAATACATAGAGGATTCTTGATAGCCTCAAGATGTCCTGATATGTATGGAAAACTTTTGGCAACAGGAATTACTTTTTCATTAGGTTTTCAAGCCTTTTTGAATATGTCTGTTGCAAGCTCTTTTCTTCCAGCAACAGGTGTTCCGCTACCGTTTATAAGTTATGGTGGTTCTTCATTGATGGTTTGTATGTGGATGATAGGAATATTGTTAAATGTTTCAAAGAAACGTGTAAGAAAAATAAGAGTTCCGCAAACTAATGTAAGATATATTTAGAGACTTAAAAATAAATATATTAATAAAAAAAACAATAAAAAGGCTCGAGGTTTACCTCGAGCCTTTTTTAAACAATTTGAATTTGAAACTTATAATATTTCAATAGCAGCTTTAACACCTGCACCAAGTTCAAATTTATGTCCTAATTTATGCAAAACCGCTTCTAAAGAAGCAACAGCGGTTAAGACATCTCTGTCAGAAACAAAACCTAATGTACCGATTCTAAAGATTTTATCTTTCAAAGATTTTTGTCCGTTTGCAACAACAATGTCATAATCTTTTTTCAAACCGCTTCTGATATCAGGAACGCTGACACCTTCCGGCGGATAAATTGATGTAATTGCAAAACTTGCATTGGTTTCATCTTTTACAAAAAGTTCAAGCCCCATAGCCTTTATTGCAGCACGTAGAGCAAGAGCGTGTTTTTTGTGTCTGTTCCAAATATTTTCCAAACCATCTTTTTTAAGCATTTTTAAAGCTGTATGTAGAGCAAATACTAAGTTTACAGCAGGTGTAAACGGAGTAGAATCATCTAAAAGTGATTTTTTATGAGCGTCCCAATTAAAGTAAAAATCAGGATATTTACATTGTTCATGAAGCTTCCACGCATCAGGACTTGCAGAAAGAAATGCTAATCCCGGTGGAATCATAAATCCTTTTTGTGAACCTGAAACTAAAACATCAATTCCCCATTCATCTTGTCTTATTTCCATTGCTCCAACGCTAGTAACACCGTCAACAACAGAAATAGCACCATGGTCTTTAATTATTTTACATAAAGTTTTAATATCATTCTTTGCTCCTGTTGAAGTTTCAGAATGAGTAAGCGTAACGATTTTAATTTCGTGATTAGTATCTTCTGCCAATTTTGCTTTCAAAAGTTCAGGAGTGATAACTTCACCAAAACCTACTTCAAGTTTTTCAACAACAGCACCACGAGAAGATGCTATATTTGCCCATCTTCCGCCAAAATTACCGATAACAAGTGAAAGAACTTTATCTCCGATATTAACTAAGTTCGACAAAGCCGCATTCATAGCTCCTGTTCCGCTGGAAGCATACATAAATACTTCATTTTTTGTTTGGAACAACCATTGTAAGTCAGCATAAACTTCGTGCAAAATTGCCGAAAATTCACTGCTTCTGTGTCCGATAGGGTGTTTAGCCATAGCTAAAAGTACACTCTCCGGTACAGGTGTTGGTCCCGGAATCATTAAAAACGTCTTGTCTTGCATAATTTTCTCCTTTTTGATTATACCCCGTAGTCTTTTTTCATTCTTACACAAAAAAGATTATTGCTCAACAATATAAAAGATGATTTCTTATTAAAATACTAAAGTTTTATTTCACCTTGTCGCAAAACTTTTACTTCATCGCCCAAAACAAGTACCACAGTTGACTCTAAGCCTTTAGCTTTTTCTCCGAAATCCTCAATGATTAAATCTGAAAGCCCTGTCATATTTTCCATTGCTTGTTCATAAGTCTTTGACGATGGCTGATGTGAAAGATTTGCTGATGTCGTTGCTAAAACATTTCCTGTTATATTTTCACAAATTTCTTTAAAAACTTCATTGTCGGGAACTCTTATTCCGACGGTATTAAACCCTGAGGTCATATAATCAGGTGCAAGCTCTGTTTTTTCAGAAATTATAGTTAATGCTCCCGGAAAATATTTTTTTATTAAATCCTTTGCAGTTTTATTTAATGGTTTTACATAAGGCATAAGGTTTTCAATACTATTAGACATTAAAATTAAAGGTTTTTGTGCTTCTCTTTTCTTTATTTCGTAAATCTTTTTAACCCCGGCTTCATTTGACGGTAAAGCTCCTAAACCCCAAACCGTATCTGTAACATAGGTTATAACTCCGCCATTATCAAGCGTCGTTTTTATTTTTTCCTTTAACTCTTTTGATAAATACATTTTTAAACTCTTTTCTAAACTGTTTTTCCGCAAGATATTGTACCACAAATACTATCAGTACAAAAAGTTGTTTTTTATTTATATTACTGATACAATATTTTTGTTTTTACTGTGTTTTCTGTAAAATTCACAAATATAACAACGAAAAGGAAAAAGTTATGGCTTTTTTTAACTGGAGTGATGAAAGATTTAGTGTTCATATTCAAGAAATAGATGAACAGCATAAAATGCTTATTAGTTATTTAGATGAACTTTATGATGCAATGCAAAAAGGCGAAGCTCATAAAATTTTAAAACCGCTTTTAAAAAAACTTGTAGGCTATGCACAAACGCATTTTGCAACGGAAGAATATTATTTTAGAATTTTTGATTATCCTGAATCTCAAAAGCATGAAGCTGAACACGATGCTTTTGTTGAAAAAGTAAGAAAATTTCAAGATGATTTTAATGCAGGAAAAGCTATGCTTTCAATAGAAATTGCTGATTTTTTAAGAAATTGGATTTCAGAACACATTTCTATTGAAGATAAAAAGTATAGTGCATTTTTAAATTCAAAGGGCGTAAAATAGAAAGTGTCGTTTTTTATTGACAAAAAGATATATTTAGTATGATAATGTAAAAGAAGATTTTGAAAAAAAGAGGAAAAAATGCCATTTACATTTGAAAAATTAAATATAGACGGGCTAGTTTTAGTAAAACCAAAAGTTTTTGGAGATAACAGAGGATTTTTTATGGAAACATATAAAAAATCAGAATTCGAAAAAAATGGAATAAACGTGGATTTTAATCAAGATAACCATTCAAAATCAACGGCACACGTTTTAAGAGGATTACATTTTCAAAAAGCACCTTATGGTCAAGCAAAGCTTGTTCGTTGTACCAAAGGAACAATTTATGATGTTGCCGTAGATGTTAGAAAAGGCTCAAAAACTTTTGGGAAATATGCAAAAGTAGAACTTTCTGAAGAGAATAAGAATATGTTTTTTATTCCGGAAGGATTTGCACACGGATTTGTTGTTTTGTCAGATGAAGCGGAATTGATATACAAAGCAAGTGGTGAATATGCACCACAGGCAGATAGCGGGATTTTGTGGAACGACAAAGATATAAATATAGATTGGGAAATAGATTTTGAACCGATTTTGTCAGAAAAAGACAAAGTTCAACAAACTTTGAAAGAGTTTGCAAAGAGTTAATATAAAAATATAAGATAAAGAACAAGAAAGGTAAAATACATGACAACAATACTTGTAACAGGTGGAGCAGGATTTATCGGAAGTTGCTTTGTAAGACACATGTTAAAAAAACATGCAGATTACAAAATTATAAATATTGATGCACTTACTTATGCGGGAAATATTGAAAATTTAGATGATGTAAAAGATAATCCAAACTACAAATTTGTTCATGGAAATATTTGCGACAGAAAACTTGTAAGAGATTTAATTGCAAATTGTGATTGCGTTGTTAATTTTGCCGCAGAAAGTCATGTTGACCGTTCAATTACGCACCCTGAAATATTTATCGAAACAAATGTTCAAGGTACATTGAATCTACTTCAATCTTGCAAGGAAATCGGAATTGAAAAATATTTACAAGTTTCAACAGATGAAGTTTACGGAACATTAGGCAAAACAGGATATTTTACAGAAACAACTCATATTGCTCCAAATTCTCCGTATTCAGCTTCAAAAGCAAGTGCTGATTTGTTGACAAGAGCTTTTTATGAAACATATAAGCTTCCTGTATTAAATACAAGATGCTCAAATAATTACGGACCATACCAATATCCTGAAAAACTTATTCCGTTCTTTATTTCAAAATTACTTAGGGGCGAGAAAGTTCCTGTATATGGAGACGGTTTAAATGTTAGAGATTGGTTATATGTTTATGACCACTGCGAAGCTATTGACACAGTTTTACATAAGGGTAAAATCGGTGAAGTCTATAATATCGGCGGTCATAACGAAAAAACAAATATGGAAATAACAAAACTTATTTTGTCAGCTATGGGTAAAGATGAATCTTCAATAGAATATGTAACCGATAGGCTTGGACATGATAAGCGTTATGCTATTGATAATAATAAAATTCAATCAGAACTCGGCTGGGAACCTTCTGTTACTTTTGAAGAAGGTATTAAGCTTACAATTGATTGGTATTTGAACAATCAAAACTGGATAAAAGCAATTGAAAAGAAACAACAATTAGCAGTTAAATAAAAAAATAAAAAAGATTGGTTGGTAAAATGTTTAATAGAAAATGTAAGATAACATTTATAAGTCATGGAGCGACTGTATATTCGGAGGAAAATAGAATTTCCGATTCAAATAACGAAAAATACCCGCCTCTTAATGAAGCAGGTCAAGAAGAAATAGAAAAGATTTGCGATTGGCTGAAGAAAAAAGGAATTAAAAACGACAAAATTTATGCAAGTCCTGCATTGAGAACTATTCAAACTGCACAAATGATATCAAAAGTTTATAAAACAGAATTTGATATAGTTGATGAGCTTTCAACAAGAAAAATGGGAGTTTGGAGCGGATTAACTTACAATACAATCGAAAAAAAATATCCTCAATTATTGGAACAATTACACGCAAACCCTTGTTCTTTTTGTCCTGATAACGGAGAAACTGTTTTAGATTTTGATAAAAGAGTTTATAAAGTCATTGAAAAAATTGTAAAAGAAAATATTGGAAACAGAGTTATTGTCGTAACTCACCCGAACATAATTCAAGCAACAATAAGCCAAGCTCTTCATTTGCCACCGCAACATCAGGCAAAAGTTTATATAAAAACAGGAAGTGCAACTCAAATAAGCTTTTTTGAAGGTTGGGCAAGTTTGGTTTATTCAGGATATATTCCGCTATAAATCAATATATATAAGGCTTTAGTCCTCACTTGAATAAATTACATTTTTATAGTACCTTTAAAAGTGCAAGCGTGCCGATGTGTTGGAATACTTGCAGAAAACCAAAGGGTCTTTTGGGGTATGGATAAAAACAAAACTTTTGATTTGAAAGCTATTGCTCTTGAATGTCAGGTAAAAGAAGATATTCAAGCGGAGATTATTGTCAAAAATCTTGAAGCGATAAAAGATTCTTATGATGAGGAAAATCTTGTTTTGCTATATAACTATTCTCTTACAGTTTGTAAAAAACAAGAAGTTTTAATGTATTTAGTACGAGAAATAGACCGATATAGAGAACATTCTTCTCTAAGTTTTGTTTTAGATTTGCTTTTAGACAGACAAAATCCTATAAATTTAAGAATAATGTGTGCAAAAGTCGCTTCCCATTTTAAAGATACGTCTGCAGTTACACCAATTTTGTATTGCCTTAATAACAAAGATGAAAATTATAAGTTAAGGCTGGCATGTGCTGATTCTTTAGGTCGAATTGGCGATAAATATGCGGTTGCACCATTGATAGATTTGATTCAAGATGAAGACGAAAAGTCCGTTTATGTTAGAGAATCTGCAGTTGCTGCTTTAGGAGCTTTGGGCGATTCCAGAGCGATTGACCCTTTGGTTTCAATTTTGGAAACAAAAAAAGGGTTTATGGATAAATTTACGTTTTTAAAAGAACGTGTTATTGAAGCTTTAGGTAAAATAAATTTCACGAACAGAAGAGTTATGACAGCGTTAAAACATTCTCTAACAGATGATTCAACTTATGTTAGAATAAATGCGATAGAAGCTTTGATGAATTCCGGCGAAGAAGAAGCTGTAGAACTTATCAGAGAGAGATTGAAAGATTCTGATGAGGAAGTTAGAAAAAATGCACTTGTCGCTTTATATAATATGATTGGTCGCCAAATTTTGGACGAAGTTTTAGACAAATCAGATTATGACGATTTTTTGAAAAAAGAAGCTATGAGTTTAATTGACGAATATGAAGAGGAAAATAATGAATAGAAAAGCAATAATACTAATGTCAGGCGGGTTGGATTCTTTGGTAAGCCTTGGTTTATCTAAAAATGAGTATAATATTACACTAGGATTAACTTTTGACTATGGACAAAAAGCCGTTACAAAAGAGGTTGAAGCCGCAGCAAAAATTTGTGATTATTACAAAATAGAACATCGTGTAATTGTCTTAGACTGGCTGAGAGATATTACTAAAACCTCTCTTGTTAGTGGAAAAGATTTACCAACACCGTCAGAAAGCGACTTAAATTCTGAAGAATTTACAAAAAACAGTGCAAAAGCAGTTTGGGTTCCAAATAGAAACGGCGTGTTTTTAAATATTGCCGGTTGCTTTGCTGATTCTTTCGATTTTACACATATAATTTTTGGTGCAAACAGAGAAGAAGGTGCAACTTTTCCTGATAATACTCAAGATTTCATTGATAATGTAAACCGTGAGTTTGAATATTCAACATTAAATAAACCAAAGGTTGTAGCCCCCTTGATTAATTTAAACAAAAATGATATAGTGAAAAGTGCTACAGAACGAGCAGTTCCGTTAAATTTAACAAGAAGTTGTTATTTGAGCGAAGAAAAAAATTGTGGGAAATGTGAATCTTGTATGCGTTTGAAACACGCATTAATTGAAAACCATAGGGAAGATATAATAAGAGAGATTTTTTAAAAATGAAAACAAAACTTTTAGATACGGAATATAAATACACCGGCGATCAACTTGCACCGCACTGGATATATAAGAATTATAAAATGCAAGGCGATGCAATAGTAGGTTTTTATGGAGAATGCGACGTAAAACTTACAGAAATGGTTGACATAGAAGATGTAATTAATTCAGAACCTATTTATAGTAAGTCAATGTTGAGCTTTATTATTGAACAATTTAACATAGGGCTTGTAGAAGGAGTAGTAAGACAAAGATTATTTATTTCAATCATAAAAGAATCTATCGAAAAAAGACTTGATATGTCAAAACATAAAATAGAACGCAGAGGCGATGATATATATGTTGACGGGTACAAAATGTCAGTTTCAATAGC
>JAGOIO010000164.1 GCA_017995595.1 bacterium
GCAGGTTCTTACGGTATTCAAGAGCTTCCAGATGGTTTTGTAAAAGAGATAAACGGCAGTTTAGATAATATAATAGGGCTTTGTTCTATTGCTGTACTTGATGTTATAAATAAATTTGTTTAATTAAAAAAAAAGACTTATCTAAAAATGATAAGTCTTTTTTATTTTTATTCTTTAAAATTAATCTTCATTATCTCTTAATCCAAGAGCAATTCTTCTGTCAGCAGGATTAAATTTTAAAATAGTTGTATTAATTTTATCACCTACTTTTAGAATAATATTCGTTGAATTTTGATAATTTAAAAGTTCACCGTGTGGCAAAAGAGCTTCAACTCCTGGAAAGACTTCAACAAAAGCTCCAAAATGTTTAATTCTTGTTATAGTTCCTTCACGTTTGTCGCCTTCTTTAATTTCTTTTTCAGCTGAAATCCAAGGGTCTTCTTCTAAATTTTTAAGGCTAAGGCTAACTCTGTGTTTATCCATATCTAACCCGATAACCTCAACATCAACTTTTTGACCGACAGTTAAAATGTCAGACGGGTGGTCAACCCAACGCCAAGAAATTTGAGAAAGCGGTAACAATCCGTCAATTCCTCCAATGTCAATAAAAGCACCAAAATCGGCAATTCTAACAACATCACCTTTAAGAACTTGTCCGACTTCAATCTGAGAAAATATAGTTTTCTTAGCTTCTTCTGCATTTTCTTGATAGACTTTTTTATTAGAAAGAATGAAATTGTTTTGTTGACTATCAAGAGTTAAAATTTTCAATTCTAACTCTTCACCAACTTCAATTTCTGTTTCTTTAACTTTTAAGTGGCTTGATGGAACAAAACCTCTAACCCCTTGAATTTCTACAAGAACTCCGCCCTTTACGCAAGAAACGACTGTTCCCATAATTACTTCATCAGCATCTTTTATTTTTTCAAGTTCTTTCCATGTATAAGCCATATCGACTTTTTTCCGAGAAAGTAGGAATTTTCCATCTTCATCTTCTTCTTTTATTATTAAAAATTCGTATTCTTTTCCTTTTTCCAATACTTTTTCTAATGGTTCTGATGAATTTAGTGAAGCCTCTCTTGTTGGGACTATTGCTGTTGTTTTTGAACCAATATCAACAATAACTCCTTCTGAATCATAAGACCAAACTATTCCTTTAACTAAATCCCCTTTTTTAAAAGTGTAATCATAATCATTCAACAATTTTTCAAAATCGCTGTCTGATGTTTTTTCTTTAATTACCATTTAAGCTCCCTGTTGCACGAACGTGCGTTTTTAACATAACCTCAATGTTATTATAGCAAACTATTGTAAATTTAATGCATATTTAATATAAAATTTTCACAAATTTTAATAAAATATAGCCACTTGGGCTAGTTTTTTCGGGGCTTTGACATATATCGCATATCAAAAAGATATCGCTAATTTATGTCAATAACGCTTACACCATCGCTACCTTCAGACGGTTCTCCCGGACGAAATTTTGCAACGTAAGGTGAAGATTCCAGAAAGTCTCTAACTGCAGATTTTAAAGCTCCAGTACCATGTCCGTGAATTACATAAACAGGAGAGAGGTTTACAAGGCTTGCTCTATCCAAATATCTTTCTAAGCTATCAAGAGCATCTTCTACTCTAAAACCTCTTAAATCAAGAGTGTTAGACATATCAATTCGTTGAAGCTCAAAATTATCACGTTTATTATAATTTATTGGCTTTTTGTGTTCATATTTCTCTTCATAATAAGCAAGCTTATTTTTTTCTATTTTAGTTTTTATAAGTCCCATTTGTACAAAGACTTTGCCATTTTTATCAGGTAGAGTAAGGATTGTAACGGGTTGGTGAATTTCTTTCAGCATTACTTTTGAACCTTCTTTCATTTCTTCCCAGTTTATAGGTTCATATTGCTGAACTTCATCGTATTTTCCAATTTCACCTCGTACATGTTTCTCTAATTTTGCAAGTCTTGAATAAGAGCGACGAGCAATTTTTTCGGATTTTTCGTGTCTCATTTCATATAAAATATCTTTTATTTCACCTTTTGCTCTTGATAAGTCATCGTCAAGTTTATCTTTTGCACCTTTTACAACTTTTTTCTTTTCTTTTTTTAGCTTATCCAGTCTTGTTTCCAAATCTTTTTGTATAGTTAAAGCTTCTTCTTTGGATTTTTCTGCAATTTCAAGGCTTGCTTCAAGTTCGTGTTGTTTTTCTTGAAGTTTTTCAACAACAGTAATTGACGGATCTTTTTGTGAAACTAGAATTTCTTTTGCTCTGTCAACGAGAGTTTTATCCAGTCCTATTGTTGAAGAAATTGCTATTGCATTGCTAAGTCCCGGTATTCCGATAGTTAATTTGTATGTGGGTTTTAGTGTTTCTACATTAAATTCTACGCATGCATTTTTGAAATACGGATTAGTGTATTCAAGTGATTTTAATTCGCCGTAGTGTGTTGTTATGCAACTCGTTACATTCTTTTGTGCAAGCCTTTCCAGTATAACTTGAGCCAGTACAGCACCTTCTTGAGGGTCTGTACCTGCACAAATTTCATCTATTATTGCAAAGGTCTCTTCATCGCTATTATTTACGATATCAATGATATTTTTCATGTGGGAAGAGAAGGTTGATAAGCTTTGTGCGATACTTTGCTCATCTCCTATGTCTGCTAGAACTTTTTTAAAAGGATAAATCTTTGCATTTTGACAAGGTAAAAATAGTCCTGCCTTTGTCATTAATATAAATAATCCTACTGTTTTTATTGTTACTGTCTTTCCACCAGTATTTGAACCTGTTATGAGGACGGCTTTATAATTATCTCCGATTTTAAAGTCATTTGCGACAACTTCTTCAACGTAATCTATAAGTAGAGGGTGTTTCATTCCATCTATTTCTAAACTCTTTGTCTTGACGATTTCAGGCTCTGTTGCATGAAGTTTTACTGCATATCTTGCTTTTGCAAAATGGAAATCAATTTGTGCAATAATTTTTTCATTTTCTTTTAGTTCTGCAATGTGTGTTCTTATATTTCTGGTTAAATCTGTTAAAATCCTTACTATTTCTGCATGAATCTTTGATTTTATTTCTCTGAGTTTATTATTTAATGGAACTATTTTTGATGGTTCAATATAAAAAGTTTGGCTCGTCGCTGATACATCATGTACAATTCCCGG
>JAGOIO010000165.1 GCA_017995595.1 bacterium
TTAAATCGGCGGCAATAATCTGCCGCAATTTGGCATGCTGCTGCGGCAAAGGCTTGCGCACCACCACCGCCACTTCGCCGACATCATCCGCCTGCAAAGCCTGCCGCAACACGCTTTGCCCCACCATGCCGCTGGCACCGAAAATCATCACTTTCATTGGGTTCCCTTATTGAATGCTTGTTTCATGCTTGAATTCGCCGTTTTAATATACTTGAGGCCGTCTGAAAAGCAAAGTGCGGTTTCAGACGGTCTTGTTAATCAAAAATACATCAAAATAACTGGCAAAACCTAATCCGCAAAATGGGGAAAGCTTATGCTGGATTTTGAACAATATATGCCATACCATTATAGCTAGCTTGCCCTCCACCAACCGTTTTACGAAATTATTGGGGGAAAAGGAATATTGAGTGTGAAAGAAGAAGCATTAGACAGAAAATCGGCTTTGTATTCGTTTGAGGGGATGATGGGTTGGTGAGGGTTTGAGGATTATGTTGATAAATAAACAAGGTATTTTATTTTTATGCTAACCTAATTTGCGTTTGTTAAAACAATATAAATTTGAGGTGGGAAATGATTACTAAAATAAATTTAAATGGTGTGGCAAGTTATAAAACTTCCGCGACATTGCAAACTAATAAAAAAGTAAATCTTATTTATGGATTAAATGGCACTGGAAAAAGTACGCTATCGGATTATTTGCATCAACAAACAAACGAGAAATACAAAAATTGCTCAGTTGAAGGATTGGGTGATGATCACGAGATACTTGTTTATAATCAAACGTTCATTCGAGAAAACTTTTTTGAAGCTGAAAATGTGAAAGGAATTTTTACGCTCTCAAAAGAGAACAAGGACGCTGAAATAAAAATTGAAAATGCTCTGAAAGAAATTAAAAAACTTGAAGTTGAAAGAGACAAAACGACACAAGAGCGTGATACAGAAATAGCATCGATAAATAAAAAACAAGAAACTGCAAAAAATGCAGTTTGGAAAATTAAAACAGATTATAGTGGCGGTGACAGGGTTCTTGAATTTTGTCTAGATCGTTACAGAGCTTCAAAAGACAGTTTATTCAACTACATTGTTGGTTTAATTAAACCCACTTCAAAACCGACAAAAAGCATTGACGATTTAAGAAGCGATTTACAATCTATTTCGGGTGAAAATGCTCAAAAATATTATATTTTATCTGAAATTACTTTTGCTTCGCAAAATATAGAAGCTGAAACTTTGTTTAACAAACAGATTGTCGGAAATGTAAACAGCTCTGTTTCACAACTAATAAAGGAACTTGACAATTCTGATTGGGTAAAATCAGGATTGCAATATTTACCAGAAGCAAAACAAGAAAATACAATTTGTCCGTTTTGCCAAGAAAAAACGATTTCAAGTTCTTTGATAGAAAGCATCAAAAACTACTTTGATGCTTCTTACGAAGCAGATGTAAATTCTTTGAAATCCTTTTTAGAAAAATACACTCAAGCAATTCAATCTATTCCAAGTAAATCTACCTTTGAATCAAATCCAAAATTTGAACCATATAGAAAAGACTTTGAAATTAAATACAATGCATTTGTCAAAGTGATTGAAGATAACAAGAATTTGATTGAAGATAAAATAAAAACGCCAAGTGTTTCTATTTCTCTTAAAAATTCCATAATAGCACTTGAGGAATTAAATGAAATTATTAACAAGATCAATTCACTTGTTGCTGAACACAACAAAAATATAGACCAAAAAGAAACAGTAAAAGCAGCCATTAAAAAGACTTTTTGGGAAATAATGCGTTGGGATTACGATCAAATAATCAGTTCTATCAATACAGATAAGGCAGCATCAAAAAACAAAACAGATATTTTGGAAATTATACTAAAAGATAACTTAACACAAATCACTACTCAAAATACAATTATTTCTGAGCAACAACAAAAAACTATTAATATTGAAGAAGCTATTTTAAGTATCAATAATGGGTTGTTTGATTTGGGCATTACAGATTTTCAAATTCAAAAATATTCTGATAATTTTTATAAAATTGTACGAGATGGAAATGAAGATAGAGTTTTTCGCTCCTTAAGTGAGGGTGAAAAAATGATTATTAGCTTTTTGTATTTTCTTGAACTATGCAGAGGTAAGAAAGAAGCAACGGAAACAAACAAAAAGAAAATTGTTGTTATTGACGACCCGATTTCAAGCCTATCTCATATTTATGTCTTTAACGTTGGTCGGTTAATAAAGAATGAATTTTTTGGAAAGAAAAAAACAAAAACAGATAGCGCAACAGGAGAGAAAATAACTGAATGGGAGTATAAATATGAACAAGTATTTATCCTAACGCATAGCTTATATTTTTTCTATGAAATTACCGAAACAAAACATGATGATAGAAAAGAAACACAAAATCTTATTCGTCTGTCAAAAAATGAAAAAGGCAGTTCCTTTATTTCCATGAGTTATGAAGAAATACAAAATGATTATCAAGCCTATTGGTTTATTATAAAAGATGAGTCTCAACATCCAGCATTAATTGCTAACTGCATGAGGAATATAATTGAATATTTCTTCAACTTTGTTGAAAAGAAAGATTTAAACAATTTCTTTCAACAGGAACCTTTAAATAGCGATAGATTTCAAGCATTTTACAGATACATAAATAGAGAATCTCATTCATTAGGCCAAAATATTTTTGACTTTAAAGAGTTCAATTATCGAGATTTCAAAGATGCTTTTTCAGAATTATTTAACATAGCGGGATATAAAGATCACTACAAAAAAATGATGAGATAAGTCTGTTGCGTAAATCAATTATTGATAAGTAATTATGGATGTCTGGGCAACTTACAAGCGGTGTATTGCGCCAAACAAAACGTTTGTTACCTCGTTCTGCAAAGATGCAGAAGTAAAGGTTAAGGCCGTCTGAAAGCGCTTGCTTAAAGCAAAGTGCGGTTTCAGACGGCCTTATTCCCTTATTTTCTCAAAACCGCAAGAATCGGGTCGTTTCCATTTTGAATTTGTTTTAGCATGGCTTCAAATAAACCGCAGGAGCAGCATGATGAACAGCGAACAAATCCAATTTGCCCGCATGGCGGCGGCCATTGAATACCTTTACGACCACGCGCACGAGCAGCCTTCGTTGGCGGCGGTGGCGGCGC
>JAGOIO010000031.1 GCA_017995595.1 bacterium
TACTCATTCTCATTGGTGTTCCGTTTGAATCAATACCATCGGTTAAGTAATTTGGATTTATTGTCGTTTTTACATTGATAAAATAGTTCAATCCATAAGTATATCCGCCTTGTAATTCTCGTTTCAATACCATTAATTCTCTTGCATCATAAGGATTTGAAAAAGACGTGGTATTTAGTTCAAGAATACAATTCTTACCATTTTGAACAATTGTAATATTCTTTTTGAATGAATAAATATTCCATAATGAGTTATAATTTTCTCTTACTGAAAATGTATATTTATCTTGTTTATTTGACTCAATCGTACTGTTTTTTAATGCATAAATTGCAACAATATCATTTTTAAGCGTTTTTGCATCATAATTTTCAATTATAGTAGTAGCAGAATTTGCTCCAGATTGAAGTAGCAATAACATTCCAACAGTTAAAATAAATTTTTTCATAAACACTCCATAAAAAAAATACTAAACACCAGATATTATAATACAAAAATTCAACAAATAATAAACTTTTGAAATAGTTAAAATTTTATGTTAATATATAAAAAAAATAATTTACCGCCGGGTAAACATCTTATATTCATTCCGTTAGGCCTTTGAAGGAATGTTTGTGAGGTGTTATTTTTTGTCTAAATTTATTATAAAGAAAGGAAAATTTTATGGCTTGGATAAATTTACTAATAGCAGGATTTTGGGAAATACTTTGGGCAATAAGCTTAAAATATTCAAATGGATTTGAAAAGCTTGCCCCGACGATTGTAACTATTGTAGGTATGGTAGCGAGTTATTATTTTCTTGCGATTGCAACAAAGAAATTACCAATTGGAACAGCTTATTCAATTTGGACAGGTATCGGTGCGGTCGGCACGATTATTTTGGGAATACTTCTTTTTCATGAAGATGTTAATTTTTGGAGAATTTTATTTCTTATAATGATAATAGCAGGCATTGTCGGGTTAAAAATAACCGCTTAATACCTGCTACTATTTATTTTTATATTTATTTTACCGAATAACCTGCAACTATTGAAGTGAAACTTCTAATTAGCCACAACCTATTTCAAGTCATTTAAATTTATATCATGTTTATCAAGATACTTTGCTATTTTTAATTCGTCTTGAATTACACGGCCGTCTGTAGTTTTTATCTCAGTAACTTTGCCATTTTCCATTTTGAAAACGCCTGCTTCATTTTCGTAAACACCATTTACATTTACATCAGGTTCTGCCATATTTGATTTTGCTTTTTCCAATGCTTCAGCTTGTTTTTGTGAAATATTATTACCGATTTCATGTTGTTCATGATATGCTTCTGCAGCTTCTGAATTGTTTTTATCAATCACTTCACGTTCTTGTGCAGTAGGCTCTTTATAAGCTATTTCTTCATCGTATTTAGCTTGTTGAGCAGGAGATGGAGTATCATCAATTGCCTCTTCAACTAATTTTCTTTGTTTTGCATCAATTTGTTTTATATCAACTTCCGGAGCCTTTGGTTCAACAACTTTTGGTTGAACTTCGGGAATATTAGCTTCAACTTCCGGAACTTTTGCTTCAACAAGTTTTGCATCAACGTCTGCAACTTCTGAATTTACAACAGGAGTTTTTGGAGCTTCTGCATTAACTCTTACTTTGCCTGCAGCACGTTTGAATACGCCAAGTTCACCTGTTGCACCAACTGCACCAAAGGCTGCACCTGTTGCAACGCCTTTTGCTGTTACATCACCTGTTTGAGCATATTCAACACCTGCACCAAGTGCTGCATTACCTGCTGCCATTGTTGTTGCTCTACCAAGAACTGCGGCTTTTGTCGTTCCTGTTATAGCTTTTCCTGCAAATTTTGCAACTTGACCACCTGCGAATACAAATGCTCCATCTAATGCTGCATCTTCTAGAATTTGAGTTGTATCTCCAGATTTTATTCCGTTATGAGATGACAATCTGTCTGAGAATCCTGCTGTTGCACTTGCGGTCGCCATTACACCTGCTTGTGCGATAAGACTTGTTCCACCAGTTGCAACTCCGACTGCAACTGTTGCTCCAACTGCTGCTGTCGTTTTAACTACTGCTGCTCCTGTCTTTTGAGATTGATTGTATTTTGCTACTCTAGTTGCTATATCATTATTTCGTCCAAACGCTTTTTCATAATTTGCTTGCGTTGGACTATCAATGTAATTTGCAACAAGTGATTGATTGTAATTTACTCCGTAAATCTTTTTAAATGTAGCTTTAAATTGGCTATCGCCTTGTTTTGAAGCCTTATTTAATTGATTTATTTGGTTTTTGTAATTTTGCAAGTCAACTCGTACTTTGCTGGCTCTGTTCTTTGAGCCCCAAACTGCACTAACTCCGTCTGCAACATTTCCTGCCCAACCATCATCGTCAAGTTGTGCTTGAAATGCTTTTTGTGCAGTCTTTAATTGTTTTGACATTACTGCAATAGTTGCTTTTTGTGATGTAGTTTTGCTAGTTCTTACTTTGTCCATAAATACTGTATGTTTTACATAATCCGCTTTCAAAATAGTTCCGTCATGAGCCATTGAATAAATTTTACCGTTTTTATCTGCTACGTATTTTCTTCCAAATTTATCAGGCTTTTCTGAAACAACTACAAAAGAACCGCCTTTTACAGCTTTACCATTTTGTCCTTGGAATTTACCTTGTACCTTTTTACCATTTTGGTAAGCACTCTTCAAAATAATTTCATTTGCGTACTTGTCATTAAGAACTGTACCGTCATGTGAAATTACGTGTTCTTTGTTAGTTCTTGGATCTCTTACATAAGTGTAACCTTTTAGTCCAAGGTCGCCTATCTTTTCAAATTTGTGAGGCTTTCCATCATCAAAATGTGCTGTTACTGTTGGTTTTTTGCTTTCTGAATGTTTTACATGTGATGTAAAACTTGGAGCAGCATTGTGCTTTGTTTCTAAATGAGTTGTATGATGAGCTGTAGAAGGTGCTGAATTAGAATTAGTTTTTGTTGCCTTTGTTTCAGGTTCTGTATCTTCTACTTCTGCCGGTGCATCAACTTCAGTTGTTTTTGGTTGTTCAACAGTTTTTGCTGAATGTTTTGTATGTAATGTAAGACTTGGAGTATTGTGCTTCGCTTCTGAATGAGTTGTATGATGAGCTGTAGAAGGTGCTGAATTAGATTTAGTTTCTGTTGCCTTTGTTTCAGGTTTTGTATCTTCTACTTCTGACGGTGCATCTTGTTCAACTGCTTTTGCTGAATGTTTTGCATGTGATGTTGTAACTGTCTTTTCAACTGTTCCTTTTTTTACTGTCTTTAACTCATTTTTAACAGTATTTGATTTTACTTCTTTTGGCTGTGCATCAACTTTATCTTCTGAATTTAAAGCTTTAGCTTTCGCACCTTCAACAAACAATTTTGGGTCATCTCTGTCAAAACCGCCAACAGCTTTTGTAGTTTTACCATTTTCAGTCAATGTTCTTGTAACTGTTCCGTCATCATTATAATCGTATTTTGTTGTTTTATCACCGTTGCCGTTGTGTTCTACAACTTCTCTTGTTCTTGATTTACCATTATCATAATCAAACTTTATATCAGAAGTCGGTGTCTTTATTTTTCTTTCAACTGGTTTTTCATTGTCATCATAACTTATTCTTGTAACAATGCCATCTGTACTTGTCAAAACGGCTTCTTTTTTCTTGTTTTCTTTTCCGTATGTTATTGCAAGCTCTGTACCATCAGCAGATTTATCAAATTTTGAAATCATTTCTTTACGTTGACTATCTGCATATTGTACAGATTCAAAAGAATTGTCAGGGCTTTTTACTTGTGCAGTTCTGTCATCATTTGAATTTATAAGTAGTTGTCCTGCATCATTTTTTAATACACTATTTATTTTTGATGACTTTGCACTTTCCTGACTCTTCTTTAAAAATGAAAATAAATCTTTATCTTTTAAATCAGTTAAACCTTTTTCTTTAAGAAATTTTCTTGCTTCTCTTTTTGTTAACTTACTATTGCCGGCAGTATCTTTAATTTCTTTTCTAAAATCAAAGACTTCATCTCTTGAAAGAATGCCGTTGCCATCAGTATCTGCACTATCAAAAACAGATTGAAGCTTAGTATCAAACAGTTCGTCCTTTTGAAGACCTTCTTTGATATCATTATTTAAGTCGATTTTACCTTGTTTACCAAATCTACCAAGTTTTATTTCTGAACCGTCTGACATTTTGCATTCTCCAATTTTTTAGTTTTAACATCTCAATTATTGTGAAATTTTTGTATGAGCAGGCAAAAGACAAGTCTTTTGCCTGCATAATTTTATTTAGTCTTTAGAAATGAGTTTTTTATATTTCTCAATTTCAACTTCTTTGCTGTTTTGTGGTACACCTTCAGGAATTGTATATCCGTCAGGTAAGATAATCTCTGCACCGACTCTGAATCCGTCAACTTTTCGTCCTGTAGTTCTGCCTGTAAATTTAGCTGCACTGTTGTAACCTGTGCCTTGGTTTAGAGCTAAAAGTTGTCGTTTGAATTCTGCTAATTTGTGTTTTGGAACTTTTAACTTCCTTGCGATTAAATCAGGAGAATCACTGCATTGAACAATGTACTTGCCATCAGCCTCTTTAGCTGCCTTTTCAGCTTCATCTTGTTCTTTCTTTGCTTTAGCAAGCCCTTGTTCATAAGTTTGACTATCATCAGTTTTGCCTGCCTTAGCACCTTCTGAACCGTCTGCTCCGTCAGAACCATCAGCCTTACCTGATTTACCTGTCTTACCGGCTTTGCCTGCGTTTGCACTATCAGAATCTTCGTATGTAGCAGGAGTATCATCTCCGTTATTACCGACCTTACCTGATTTTGCTCCGTCATTAGAATTTGCTTGCTGAGCATTATTTGCAGAAGCTTCTTCAGTAAGTTTATCTGAATCAGGGTGTTCTACTTGAGCAGTATCAGCTTCGCCTTTTGCACCTTCAACAAATAATCTTGGGTCGTCTCTGTCAAATGCACCAACTGATGATGTTGTTTCGCCTTTGTCTGTTATTGACCTTGTAACAGTTCCATCACCATTGTAGTCATATTTTGTTGTTCTATCTCCTTTATCATGTTCTACCACTTCACGAGCTCTGCAATGTCCGTTTTTATAATCAAACGCCATATCTTCAGTCTCGGTTTTCATAGTCTTTGCAACAGGTTGTTCATTATCATCAAAATCAATTCTGGTAATTACTCCGTCTGAACTTTGCGAAACCATGTGTCGTTTTTTACCGTTATCATAAGTAAAACCTATTTCACTTCCGTCTGCTTGTTTCTGGAATGTGCTTTTTACCTTTTTAAAATTCTTTTCTTCAAATTGAACATGATACCAAGAACCATCAGTGTTGGTTGCTTCATGCGTGTTAAATTTCTCAGACTTTAAAAAGACTCTGCCTTCTTGGCTCTTAACTGCCGTACTGATTTCTGGATCTTTTTCCGTGTCCTGACACGCATTTAAGAATGAAAACAAATCTTTTGATTTCAAATCCTTAATATCATTTTGTCTTAGGAAAGTTTTAGCTTCCTTGTGCGATAGCTTACCGTTTTCACCCGCAGCAGCTTGAATACTTTCTCTAAAAGCAGATGCCTCATCTCTGGTTATAATGCCATTTCCATCGGTATCAGCTTTGTCAAATATACAGTCCAGTTTTTTATCAAAGATATCATCTTTTGTTATGCCTTCCCGTATGTCCTTGTTTGGGTCGATTTGCCCATGCTTGCCAAAATTCCCAAGCTTAATTTGTGAACCATCTGTCATCTTTGCATTCTCCACGTTAAAATAATAAACTATATTTATATAGTCGGTATCATGCTCTGAAAACTTTAAACATGTCGTACATGATTGTTAACATAAGTTAATAAAATCTGCTAATTTGTGTTACAATTAAGTTATGGATAGAAAAATTATTGCAACAAACAGAAAAGCTTTTCACGATTTTACGATTTTTGACAAATTTAATGCAGGAATCGTTCTTTTCGGTACAGAAATTAAATCCATGAGAAAGAACGGCGTAAGCTTAAAAGACGGATTTGTAAAAGTTGAAGACGGTGAAGTTTTTTTGTATAATTGCCATATTTCACCTTACGAACAGGGAAACAGATATAACCAAGACCCAATAAGAGTAAGGAAATTACTTCTTACTAAAAAAGAAATATTAAAAATTTATACAAAAGTAAAAAAAGACGGTTACACAGTTGTACCAATTGAGATTTTTTTGTCAAAAGGCTTTGCTAAAGTAGAAATAGGGCTTGCAAAAGGTAAAAAGCTTCATGATAAACGTGAAGATTTAGCTAAAAAAGCTCAAAATAGAGATATGCAAAGAGCTATGAAAATCTAGTCTTTTGTTGTATAATCTAATCAGAAATATAAGATACAGGTAGGAAAAATGTATAATAGAACTGATATTTTGAAACATTTAAACGATTTTAACTACTTTATAGATGAGAATGTTTTAAATAATTTTATAAAAAATTGGAAAATAGATGCTATATACGAAGATGATGACGGAGTAGAATTCTTTGATAATTTAGCAGTAGTAAAGCTAAAAAAAGGTATCAGACTTAAATCACAAGGCTATGATACAGAAAAAATAGTTCATTACCTTTCAAATATTCTTCAAGACGGAGAAGAAAAGAAAGAGCCACAACAACCTGTTGTCATGCCTAAAACAGATTTTCTTGAGTTAAATGCAGGTAAATCTTCGGATAAGAAATTGAGCAATTTTACAATAGATGTCTCAAGCCAAACGCTCCAGATGATTGCAGAAGCTGTTGCCCAAAAAATTTCTGTAGAAATTAAACAACAATTCCAAGATGAAGAGTTTATAAAAAAAATCATTCCCGAAAATGTCAAAGCAAGAGAAGAAGAGTTGAGAAAAGACAATGAAACACTTGCCAAACAAATTCAAGAGCTTGTTTCAGATAACAAGCAAATGGCTGAAAAATTAAATTCGTTGGAAAAAACATACAATCCGCTCGTAGGATTTATAAAATGGATTAATTTGAAATTAGGAATAAAATAATTAATAGAATTTTGTTTAATAAATTATTAAATAAAATTAAACCATGCTTGACAACAGGTTTTGCACCTGTAATAATAGAAGAACATGTTATAAGATAGGTAAATCGTCTTAAAAACTCGTTAAATCGAGTACGATTCCTTAAAAGAAAGGACAAAAAATGTACGCAATAGTCGAAACCGGTGGAAAACAATACCAAGTAGAAGAAGGTCGTTACCTAAAAGTTGAACTTTTAGACGGCGAAGTTGATAGTAAAGTTGTTTTTGACAAAATCGTTATGGTTGTTAACGGTAAAAAATCAAAAGTTGGTCAACCTTATGTTAAGAATGCATCAGCTGAAGGAAAAATTCTTGCTCACGGTAAAGAAAAGAAAGTTCTTGTTTATAAACAAAGACCTAAAAAAGGTTACAGAGTAAAACGTGGTCATAGACAAGGATTCACAAAAGTTATGATTACAAAAATCAGAACTACAGCTTCTAAAAAAGCAGCAGAAGCAGAATAAATAAGATTTATTAAACAAGGAGAAAATAAAAATGGCACATAAAAAAGGTATGGGATCAACCCGTAACGGTAGAGACTCCGAAAGTAAACGTCTTGGCGTTAAAAAATTCGGCGGTGAAGCTGTTAAAACTGGAAATATTATCGTTCGCCAAAGAGGTACAAAAGTTCACCCTGGTGAAAATGTTGGTATCGGAAGCGATGATACATTGTTCGCATTAATTGACGGACAAGTTAAGTTTGAATCTTTCAGACGTGATAGAAAAAAAGTTAGCGTTTACGCTCAATAGTTCTTTCATTATGATTGAAGTTTAAATTTTAAAAATAAGCTCGATTGCGTTGCAATCGAGCTTATTTTTTATGACTTATTTTATGACTTATTTTTTAATTAAATTTATTATTTCCAAATTTCTTTTAGTAGCGTAAAAAAGTTTTTGCGTAAAAGAGGTTTTATTCTTGTTGGTTTTTTAATTTGTGTTTCTAAATCTTCGATTATATTTATATAAAATTTTGTAGCAACAAGTACGTAATCCGGCTTTAAATCATTTATTTTATCAGGAGCAACTGTTTTGTAACCCAAAAATTCTTTTTCACTGTTATCTTGAGAATATTTTCTATCTGAAATTGCAATTATATTCAATTTTGATAAATCATAAAATGTAGCTATTGCTTCAAAGAAAATTCCTGCACCATATATTACGATTGATTTTCCTTGCATTTTTTTATAAAGTTTTGGCAATTGCTTACCAAAATTAAATTTTTCAAGATATAAAATTGAATTCATCTCGTCCATAACCTGCTCGTTAAATATAGTTCTGATTTCTTTGTCAACAATGCCCAAATCATCTGTTATGTATTCGATAATCGGCATTGCATATTCATTTGTAATCATAATCAAATCATATTCTTGATTTTTAATATCCTTAGTCGGAATAGCCTTGTACCCCCTCCAAGAAGATTCTTCTTTAAATTTCATATCTGCAATAGCAACAATATTTAACTCTGCAAAAGGAAACTTATCAATTATCGCATTAAAACCTTCTCCTGCACCGTACAATAAAACTTTTTTATTTTTTATCTCACCGATTGACCATAATAAGTCATCGCTAAACTTTTTAGAATTAATCTTTTTAGCAAAATAAGCACTAAGCATAATTTATATCCCCTTTTTTAAAATAAAAACCATTTTATTAAATTTTAACATAAAAAAATTTCGTTTAAATTATGTGATGTTATGTTACAATATCACTTATGAGTGATGAAATTTTGGTGTCTTTAATAATTCCTGTTTATAATACGGGGGAATATCTGGTTGAATGTTTGGATAGCTGTATCAGACAAACTCTTAGCAATATAGAAATTATTTGTGTTGATGACGGCTCAACTGACGATTCACTGAAAATTTTAAATGAATATTCAAAGAAAGATAACCGAGTAAGAGTTTTTGCACAAAAAAATTCAGGTCAATCTGTAGCCCGAAATAAAGGAATGAAACTTGCGGAGGGCAAATATATTGCGTTTTTGGACTCTGACGATTCTCTCAATCCTTGCATGTTAGAGAAATTATATAACCAAGCAAATGCGGATAATGCTGATATTACAATGTGTTCAATTAATGTTGTGAATGAAAAGACAGAGTGTTGTACAAAAACGGATTCTTATTTTTCTTTGGATATTATTCCAAAAGAATTTGAACATAAGACGTTTAACTGGAAAGATGTAAGAGATTTTATCTTTAGAATTCCTGTTACACCTTGGAATAAACTTTATAAAAGGTCTTTTTTAAAATACGAAAAAATAAAATTTTTAGAAAAAATTACGTTTGAAGATAATATTTTTTTCTTAGAAGCTTTTTTAAGTGCAAAACGAGTTAATTTTTTGAGAGAAGCTCTTGTTAATTACAGGTATTTTTCAAAAACATCATATTCAACAAATCACGGCAAAAATGATTATAAAAAATTAGATTTTTTCAAAATTTTTAAAGTAGAAGAGAAAATTTTGCGTTCAAAAAAAATATATAATGAATTGCGTACAGATTTTCTTGCCTATAAAAAATATACCTTAATTAACTGGTTTGAAAAAATTTCAGATAAGAGAGTTAAGCTTTTGTATGCAATAAAATTATATTTACTTTATCCTGAATTATTTTTTGAAAAAGCTTTATGGCATTTTAGAAAGCAGAATATAATAAAGAAATTAAACATGATTACGAAGGACAAAAGGATTATGTTTAGAGGTGCAAGTAAGATTTTGGAAGAGATATTAAAATCAAAAAGCTTAAAAAACAAAAAAAACATTTTAGGAATTATAGATAAAAACGAGTCAAGAATCGGCGATAATATTGAAGGCATTGAAATATTCGGGTACGATATTCTGAGAAAAATTGATGTTGACGAATTGGTTTTAAGCGTTTTAAACGTATGTAATTTTGAAAAAATAGTAAAAAATGAATTAAAAAATGAAAATTTGAATATTGAAATTAATTATACAACTTTTTAGATGAAATTTTATATATGCGATTGAATGATATTTAGAATAGTAATATATTTAAAAAAAACGAAGTTTTTATGAATATAGTT
>JAGOIO010000166.1 GCA_017995595.1 bacterium
TTGATAGAGTTGTTGTACCTACGTTATATATACCACCACCTGCATCTGCAATATTTGAATTAACGGTTGAACCAGTAATATTTGTCGTACCTTCGTTATATATACCACCGCCAGAGGCTACTTTTCCACTTGCAATTGAGGTTGCAGTATTATTTGATATAGTTGATGAATTTTGAACGGTTAATGTTGCACTTGAACCATTATATATTCCACCACCTTGTGCATCATCAGTTGGAGTTATTACATTATTATTATCAACAATTTGAGAGTCTATTGTCAAATTCTTTGTATTTTTTAAAGCTGAAACTCCTGTAGAAGACTTAAAATTTTCCAAAGTACCTGATTTAAGAGTTAATGTACCATTATTTAAAATAGCACCGGTAGAAGAATTTGCATTTATAACATGCGTTGCAAAATCTACAGAAATCGCTGTTGCAACTGAGTTTGAATTTGTTATCGTAGAGGTTACATCAGAAGCTATATCGCCTGTCAAAGTTGCACTGTTTCCTGCGGTTATAGAGTTTGACAACCCACTCCACGTTGAGACATTATCCACTGTCGCTTGCGTTCTACCGGCAAACACTGTCATAATCATTAGTGCTATAAGTAGCTTATTTCTTCTCTGCATTCCCTAATCCCTATTTTATTAGTAATATTGTTATATTTTAATATATTGTCATGCTCTTGAACTCATCAATATAGGTGATTTTACACAAACCACCATATATATTCTACTATCTATTTTTGTATATTCATCTTTTTAATATTACTTAATCACAAAAAAATTATAACAATACTTAAACTTTTACTTGACTGATAGTAACTCTCAAGTTGTAAAATTAATATTGTAAAAGATTAACTTAGGAGATATAAATGACAAAAATTTTAGATAAAATTAATTCACCAAAAGATTTAAAGAGTTTAAGTATTGAGGAATTAAATTCTCTTGCAGAAGAAATGAGAGAAGTTATCATAAAAAAAGTAAACACCACAGGCGGACACATGGGACCAAATCTTGGTTTCGTAGAACCAACTATCGCTCTTCACTATGTGTTTAGCTCTCCTGTTGATAAATTTGTTTTTGACGTTTCTCATCAATGCTACCCTCATAAAATTTTAACAGGAAGAAAAGAGGGGTTTACAAACCCTGAAAAATATTATGATTATTCAGGATTTACAGCACCCACAGAGAGTGAACACGATGTATTTACTATCGGACATACTTCTACTGCTGTAAGCCTTGCCACAGGACTTGCAAAAGGTCGAGATTTACAAAAAGGTAAAGAAAATATTATTGCTATCATCGGAGACGGCTCAATGTCAGGTGGTGAAGCATTTGAAGGATTTAATAATTCAGCCGTATTAGGAACTAACTTCATTATTGTTGTTAACGACAACGAAATGTCAATCGCTGAAAACCAAGGTGGTTTATACAAAAATCTAAAATTACTAAGAGAGACTAAGGGTAAAGCTGAATGCAATATTTTTAAAGCTTTAGGATTTGAATATAAGTATGTACCTGACGGAAATGACATTAAAGATTTAATTGAAACTTTTAAAAATGTTAAAGATACTGACCACCCAACTGTAGTGCATATTCACACTTTAAAAGGAAAAGGGTTAAAAGTCGCAGAAGAAAATAAAGAAGCTTTTCACTGGATTCTTCCTGGAACTCTTGATAAAAAGACAGATTCAACACCTCAAAAGGTCGAAAACTACAATTCAATAACAAACGATTTCATCATTTCTAAAAAAAATGACGGTATTCCAATAGTAGCAATAACAGCTGCAACACCCGGAGCGACATGTTTTTCTCAAGAGTTTCGTAATGAATTAAAAGAACATTACACAGATGTTGGAATTGCTGAAGAACACGCTATTGCATACTGCTCCGGAATCGCAAAACGTGGAGGTCGCCCGATTTTTTCAGTTCTAAGCTCATTTATTCAAAGAACTTACGACCAAATGATTCAAGACCTCGCTCTTAATAATTCACCTGCAACAGTCCTTGTAAACTGGGGTGGAATTTCTCCTGCAGATGCAACACATTCAGGAATGTATGATATTCCACTCATCTCTAATATTCCGAATATTGTATATCTTGCTCCAACTTGCAAAGAAGAATATTTGAAGATGCTTGAATTTGCAACATCTCAAAATCTAAGACCTGTATTTATTCGTGTACCTTTCGGAAATTTCATCTCTACAGGAATTGAAGATAAAACTGATTATTCAATACTAAATAAATCAAAAGTTGTAAAAGAAGGAGAAACAGTTGCAATTTTAGCTGTCGGAAGCTTCTTTGAAAAAGGAAAACAAGTCATAAAAGAACTTGAAGAAAAAACAGGAATAAAAGCAACTTTAATAAACCCTACATATCTAACAGGTTTAGATAACGATTTATTAGAAGCATTAAAACAAAATCACAAGCTTATTGTAACTCTTGAAGACGGTGTCCTAAACGGCGGATATGGAGAAAAAATTGCAAGTTTTTATGGAAATTCTAATCAAAAAGTTCTAAATTTTGGAGCAAAGAAAGAATTTACCGATAGAATTCCTTTAGATAAGCTTTACGAAAAATATCATCTTACAACAAAACAAATTGTTGAAGATATTCAAAAAGCATTAAGCTAACAAAAAAGAGGTCGAAGCTTAGCTTCGACCTCTTTTTTCTCAAATATTATTTTATAAAATTAGTAAAGACTCTTTTTTCAGATTGAGGAATATCAATACCGTTTTTCTTTCCACTTTCAATACATTTTAATAACCAAGCCATGTTTTTCGCCACAGTTCTCATTATTAACAGACCTTCTTCATCTTGTTTTACATCGTCCGCTACTGCACCAAAAGCATTATTCCAATATGTACTTGAAACAACAGGCATGTTGTTTATCGTAAAATACTTATTCAAAACATCAAGTGTTGCGGTAGTTCCTGAACGTCTTGCAATAGCAACTGCAGAAGCAGGTTTATAGGCAAAATTTTTACCTCCGGCATAAAAAACTCTATCCAATATTGATAAAATTCTTCCTGACGGGTGAGCATAATAAACCGGTGTCCCAAAAATAAACCCATCACATTCCTTAGCTTTATCAATAATCTCATTTACTATGTCTTTTCCAAAGATGCATCTTCCTGTAT
>JAGOIO010000167.1 GCA_017995595.1 bacterium
TTCCAATAAAGCCTTAGGTGTAATATCAGTGTAAACCGCTTCATATATTGCACTGGATACAGGTACATCAATATTGAGTTTTTGGGCAAGTTCACAAATAGCTTTAGAAGTCTTTACCCCTTCTGCTACTGAACCTAGTTCGGATAAGATGTCATTGATTTTTTTCCCTTGTCCAAGCATTGCTCCGACAGTATAGTTTCTTGACATTGGGCTTGAACAAGTTGCAATCAAATCCCCCATGCCTGATAGTCCGTATAATGTTGATGGATTTGCACCAAGTTTTATACTAACTCTAACAATTTCTGCCATACCTCTTGTAAGTAATGCACCCATTGTATTATCGCCCAATTTCATAGCATGAGCAAATCCCGAAGCTATTGCTATAACATTTTTCAAGCTTCCACCAAGTTCCACACCTGTTACATCTTCATTTGTATAAAGTCTAAATAAACTTTTTACGTTTAAATACTTTTGAACGAATTTAGCAACTTCTAAATCTTTTGATGCAATAGATGCTGCTGTAGGTTTTCCGGCAAGAACTTCTTTTGCAAGTGTTGGACCTGATAAAATTGCGATTTTTTGTTCAGGTAAAACGTCTTTTATAACTTCGGACATTCTCATCAATGATGGCAATTCAATACCTTTTGAAGCATTGACAATTACTTGTTCTGACTTTATATCAGCTTCTTTCAATTGTTCACAAACACTTCTTATACCTGACGTAGCAACTACAAGCAAAATTATTTCTGCATCTTTAATTGCAGTTTTTAAATCAGAAGTGATATCAACTTTGTTGTCTAGTTGTATATCAAGAGGTTTTGTAGCATGCTTTTTATTTATCAGTTCATCTGATAAATCTACATGTCTGCCCCAAACAGTGATATTATCAAAATTATTTGTCAAAAGCTTTGCTAAAGTAAGTCCCCAGCAACCTGCTCCTAAAACGGTTAATTTCATTACTTCTCCCTCTACGGTCTAAAATCAGCTGACTTTAAACCTTTCATGACTTTTCTTAAAACTCCGTTATGTCTCTTTAATTCTAATCTTGCCTTATTTGCATCTACTCCGCATTTAAAAGAAACTATTGCTGTCTTTATTTCCCAACTGCATTGCATTAATTTTGCAAGTGCTTCTGCATTTGAAACTTCTGCAATTTCAGATACTATTCTGATAGCTCTGTCTTTTAATTTTTCATTACTTGCTTTAAGGTCAATCATAAAGTTTTCGTAAGTTTTTCCGATTTTTATCATTGTGCCGGTTGTAAGCATGTTTAAAATCATTTTTTGGGCAGTACCGGCTTTTAGTCTGCTTGAACCAGCGATAACTTCAGGACCGACTTCAGGACAAATTACAATTCCGGCTTCATCAGCGACTTTACCAGTTGAGTTACAAGTTACGCCTATTGTCTTAACTCCAAGTTCTTCGGCTTTTGCAAGTACACCAAGTAAATATTTAGGATTTCCGCTTGCAGATATTACAACTGCAACATCATTAGCTGTTAAAATTTCAGCATCTTTAAAACCTAAGTCATAATTATCTTCTGCACCCTCTACTGCTGTTCTTAAAGCTTTATCACCACCGGCGATAATTCCTTGAATAAGTTCAGGCTCTGTACTGAATGTTGGAGGACATTCTGATGCATCTAGAACTCCTAATCTTCCAGAAGTTCCTGCACCAAAATAAAATAATCTTCCACCTTTTAAAACTTGTTTTGATATTAAATCAATTGCATTTGCAATATTTTCTGATTCATCTTCAACTGCAAGAGCAACAAGTTTGTCTTCATTATTCATCTCATGTACCATTTCTAATGTAGAAATAATATCAATATTTTTTGTGTTTTCATTTCTGTATTCTGTTATTATATCCATTTATTTATTAATCCTTTTTGTAAAATTCCTTTTAAAACTATTTTAAAAGGTTTGTATCATAATTTATTAAACAGCTTTTAGCAAATTAACCATTTCTATTGCTGATTTTGCGGAATCTGAGCCTTTATTTCCTGCTTTTGTGCCGGCTCTTTCAATAGCTTGCTCAATATTTTCTGTAGTAAGTACTCCGAAGATTACAGGTACTTCTGTTGCAAGTCCAACTGTAGCAACACCTTTTGATACTTCTGCACAAACATAATCGAAGTGAGATGTTGAACCTTTTATAACTGCTCCAAGTGCAATTATTGCAGAAAACTTTTTACTTTTTGCAAATTTTTGAGCAACTAGAGGTATTTCAAATGCTCCGGGAGTCCATGCTACTGTAATATTTTCTTCTGCTACACCATGTCTTTTAAGCTCATCAATCGCACCTGAAAGAAGCTTTGATGTTATAAATTCGTTAAATCTTGCAACTATAATGCAAAATTTTTCGTTTTCTACGGTCAATTTACCTTCTATTGTATTAATCATTATATCTCTCCATACACTTACCTCTTGATTTTACAACAGATAGATATCATTTACAATAGTGGAGAAAATATCTTATAAAAAATATAAATTGAGGATAGAATCAATAAAATTCCACTAATTTTTAGTAACGCATCAGAAAAATATGCAACTTTTTTGAATTTTTTAAGAGTTGAGGTGAAAACTCCAGCTACAACAAGTATTAATCCTTGACCAAGTGAAAATAAAAATAGCATTACAACTGCGAATAAGATATTTGCAGACATTGATGCAAAAGCCATTATGCTTGCCAAAATCGGAGTTGAACAAGGTGTTCCTGCCAGTGCAAATATAGCTCCAATCAAAATTGGATAAAAATACATATTTCGACCTGAACTTTGTGGCATCTGTTTTATTATGACAGGGATATTAAGTTCCAAAATACCCATAACATTCAGACCCATTACCATTAATAGTGATGCTAAGAATAATATAAAATATGCTGGTGCAACTGAAACAAAAACTTTGCCTGTGATTGCACAAATTATACCAATAATTGCAAAAACAATGGAAGAGCCGAATACAAAAAATAGCATTTGTATTAGCGTTTTAATCGGTGTATTTTTTGAATATCCACCAACATATCCTATTATAATTGGTAACATCGCTAGTGAGCAAGGTGATATTGATGCTACTAAACCTCCTAAAAATGATACAAGAAGAAGCATTATATGGATATGTGAAAC
>JAGOIO010000032.1 GCA_017995595.1 bacterium
GGAAATGTTAAGGCCGGATTGAACTATGCAATGAGTTTGCACCCATATACATTGGCTCACAAAAACGGTTTTGATGAAAATGTTTATCTTGATTCTGCAACAAGAACTAAGATTGAAGAAACTGGTGGAGCTAATATAATTTTTGTATCTAAAGATAAAAAATTAGTTGTTCCAAAATCTGATAGTATTTTGCCTTCTATTACAAGACGTTCTCTTGTTGATGTTGCAAAAAATTATTTAAACTTGGAAGTGGAAGAAAGAGATGTGTTGTTAACTGAACTTTCTAACTTTGTTGAATGTGGACTTTGCGGTACTGCGGCAGTGGTTTCTCCTGTTGGTTCAATCACTGATAAGTCTGAAAAATTTGTTTTTGCAAATAGTGCAAATGATGATTCAATAGTAAATACTTTACGTAAAACTCTAACTGGTATGCAATGGGGTGAAATAGAAGCTCCTCAAGGTTGGATTAGAAGAATAAAGTAATAATTTAATAAATTTCATAAAATAAAAAAGCTATTTACATCTTGTAAATAGCTTTTTTATTAATTAATATTGTAGTTTATTAGCCTATTTCTTTTTTGTTATCAATCATTCTCCAGCAAGATTTAGGACAAACTACTGAACAAAAAGAACAGCCTATACACTTGTTGTCATCAACTGAATATTTCTTATTTTCTGCTGATATTGCACCTTGAGGACAATTATTTATACATAAATTACAACCTATACATTTTTCTTCGTTCCAAACAGGCATTTGTAATCTGGCTTCTCCAGATGAGGCTAAAGGAAAGACTTTATTGTCATCTTGTATAAAATCACCAAATATTCCACCACTTACCCATTCTTTTTCATGAAATTCTTTAACTGTAATATTTTTAACTTTTTTATCTAATTCAATAGGAACAATTTTCTTCCATTCAGAAAAGTCGAGTAAAGTTTCTTTTAACTTTTGTTTTTGAATAGCTTTTAAAAACCTATCCATACCTTTTGTCAAAAATTCTTTATCTTTCTTTTCCAATTCTTTTATTTGAACACAAGTTGCAATACCTTCAATGTTACCTCTTACATAAACGGTACCGCCAACCATTCCTACGCAAGAACGATTACCAAGAACAGATTTTATATCTTTGCAATCATATCCGCAAATAACGGCAATTCCACCACCCATAAATTCAAAACTGAATGAACCAGTATTCTTAAGCACCCAAAATTCTGGTATTTCAAATTTTGGATCATATTTCATCAAAGCTCCGGAACGAGTTCCGACTCTTCCAGAAATATAAATTTTACCGCTGGCTGCACAATGTGCCGCAGTATCTCCGCAATCTCCATCAACAACTATTTCAGCTCCGGAATTTAACCAACCTACATCAGCAGGTACAGAACCTTTAACGAAGATTTTTGTGCCTTTCATTGCCATTGCACCGACTCTTTGTCCGGGATTTGTTATATGAAAAGTTAATTCTTTTCCGTCTTTATTCCATGACGAACCTGCAATATCATGTTGTCCGCAAGCTTTTATTTCAAAATCGGTATATCCCTCATCAATTTTCTCTTGAATTGTCTGCAAAAGTTTTTGCGTAGAAATTCTTTCGTCTTTTTTTAGTCCTTCAATTTTTATAGTTTTCATAATTTCCTAACATACATATTGAATATCTAATCTCTTTGAAACGTTATTATCAACGGTAATAAGTGCATCTGAACGACCTATTGGAAGCGAAGCACACCCCGTAGCTGCCATTAATTTTCTTAACTCAAAATCTGTTGCAAGAATATAATTTACAAGATTTTGTGCAACGATATCAATATCTAATCTCTTAGTTAAGCAAACATCTTGAGAAGCGATACCTGACGGGCAAAGACCTGTGTTACAAGCATTACATTTTCCTATATCATTACCGACACAACCTGCAATTTCAAGTAATAACCTTCCAGAGAAAACACCGTTTGCTCCTAAACAAATAAGTTTAAAAGCATCAGCCGCAAAACTTCCAGTTTGTCCAAGTCCGCCACCTGCAAAAATAGGTATTTCTCCCTGACGACCTTGGTGAACTGCAGCAAGATAACAATCTCTTAATTTTGAAGTGATAGGGTGTCCTGTGTGATTTAATGAAATTTCATGAGCAGCACCTGTACCTGCGGCTAAACCGTCTAAGAAAAATCCTCCAACAATATTGTATGGATCTCTTAATAAATTATTATAAACTGAAACACTTGTAACAGATGATGCAACCTTAATTGCGACAGGAACTCTAAAGTTGAAAGCTGCATTCATTGACAAAAACATCTTTTGAACGCTTTCTTCTATAGAATACAACCCTTGATGAGTTGGTGGGCTTAGCAAATCAGCTTTTGGAACGCCTCTGATTTCTTGAACATATTTGGCAACTTTATTTGCCATAAGCATACCGCCATCACCAGGTTTTGCACCCTGACCAATTTTTATTAAAATTCCTGCAGGATCTTCAATCATATCTGGCATTGCATCTATAATTCTGTTCCAGCCAAAGTGTCCTGAGGCAATTTGTAGAATCATGTATTTTACATATCTTGACTTTAAAAGTCTTGATGGAATTCCGCCTTCACCTGTACACATTCTGATTGGAATACCGCAAACTTCATTAAGATATGCCGTTGCAATAGCCATAGCTTCCCACATTCTCCAAGAAACTGCACCTATTGACATATCACCCATTATGATAGGATAAATCCAACGATTTGGAGGTAGTTGAGTGTTTTCAGTAATAGTATCTCCTTCTACGTTAAAATTTAATTTATCCGCAGACAAAACTCTTCCAAAAGGCGTTTTTAACTCAAAAGTATGACGTACTGCATCTAATGACGGGTCTGTCATTTGTGAAATTCTACCGATTTTAATCTTATCTAAAGTCCTACCTTCTGTATTTAAGTTAGAACGTCCACCTTTTTTTATTGATTCTCCGGTTTTTGCTCTATATCTTACGGTGTAGTGGCTGTCTCCGTTTCGTGTAAGCTTTAACGCTCCGTTTGGACAAACTCTGGTACACATTCCGCAACCTCTGCAATAATTCTTATATGAAATATTTTGTTTTATTGCAACGGTTTTTTCTAATTTGTTTTTCTCAGTTAGAGAACCACTTTTCTTTCGAACTTCTATAGCAGGCTTTATTCCCTTAAATGAGCATACGGCAACACATTTTCCGCACCCGATACATCTTGATTCGTCCCATTCTACAAACCAAGGTAAATCATCTCTTGTTAATTCATTTACTGTTACTGTTGCCATCTTTCCACCGTTAAATCGTTATTTACAACTACCATTTCTCTTTCATGAGGATAAATATCATTACTGATATCTCTCTTTGGAAGAATATCATTTAAACCTGCAACTTCTGAAGTCATAATAACCGTATTGCTATCTCGTCCGACAACAACAGGTCTAAGCTTTTTAGGGTCGCAAACGCAAACTAATTCTCCATTTGGTACAACTCCTAATACCGTATTAGGACCGTTTGTTTCCAAATGCTCCAATGATGCCTTTATTCTTTGCAAAACATCTTTATCTTTTCGTTGATTTATCTCATCAAGGGACAATGGATTTACTACGTGCATAAAATATTTCAATGGCCACTTTAAAATCTTATTAACATAATGAAGTGAATATAAGAAACATTGTGAATCTGATTCAAAACCCACATAACCTTGATATAAATTCTGTTGATACATCTTATTTTTTTCATAGAAGGTATTTTCGCCATTAACGAGTACAGTATAACCTTCTAAAAAGAATGGGTGAGCCGCATATCTTACAACATCATAGTTCGTATTTTGTCTGCATTGTGCTGTAATAATCTTTGCTGAAAGTTCTGTATCTTTGTCCCATAAATTAAAATATGTACCAATATCCTTTGGACTTCCTATTTCTTTCAACGTCAAAATATCCGGCCAAAAAGAATAAATATATCCTGAATTATTTTCTTCTAAAGCATGTCTAAGTCTTAAACTTGTTTCAATTAATAATTCTTCTTTTTCTTCTTTTGTAGCGTATTTATGACTTTTAGGATATTTCAAAACTTCAAATATATAATTAGGCATCGGTGAAATTTTAAGTCCAGGTTGGTGATTTACTTCAGGAGACCATTGTAAAACTCTTGTGAAGCCTAAGCTATGTAAAATATCTTCAGCAAGACGAGTACCTTCAACTGTTGCCGCCATAGACAAGCAAGGTAAATCTTTATAGGATTCGAAAATCCCGCCTAAATCTTGCATTACAAACGCAAACCCTGAATCATCATGCCCCTCTTGTTGAGAACGCATTAGCCTTAAAGCAACTTCAGGGTGCAAATACTTATTTGATTTTATTGCACCTATTCTACACATAATTATTATTTTACGTCTTTTTTATCATTTATGTCAAGAAAAATACAAAAAATAACAAATTTTATTACATTTCTCTTCATTTTTCGTAAAAATCTTTCATTTTTTAGCATCTTTTGTTAAATTATAAGATTTGTAATCTTAACTTGTAGAAAATTAAACATGTTTGTATTAATCTGTTTTTATGGAAATTACATGTTATACAGAAAGTTTGCAATATAATTTGGAAGCTGCCGCAAGAGTCATTCAAGAGGCTATTTCATTAAAGTTTAAGAATAATAATTTTGGAATTTCTTACGACGAGTTTATAATACTTGATGAAATCTCTCATAATCCCGGAATTCTGCAAATCGAACTTGCAAGAAAGATTCTAAAGGGTCGAGCTTATACAGGGAAATTTCTTTCTTCTCTTGAAGATAAAGGCTTTATTGAACGTAGAAAATCAATCAAAGGAAAACGTCAGGTTATTATGCCTAATTATATTACTTCAAACGGTAGAAAAGTTCTTAAAGTAGGCATTGAAACGGTTAGAAATTTTGTTGATTTTGTTCCTACAATTGAGAATGAGAAAAATATTGATTATATTTTAACCTTTATGAAAAAGTTGAAAAGTGAAGTTCAAGAAAATTATGATGTTAAATTTGAATAAAAAGAACAAATATTCTACTTTTTAAAGTGTAGAATTTTCTACAGTATAAAATTAAACAATATAAAAAAGGAAAAAGATGGAAGAAAAAGTTGAAAGTTGGAAACCAAAATATACTTCGTGGGTAATTGCATGGCCTGTACTAATGGCGGTGTTTATCTTTGCCTTAAATGAAACTATATCAAATGTGGCATTGGTAAATATTGCAGGTGCCTTGTCAATCAGTACAAATGAATCAACATGGATAATTACAAGTTATCTTATGGCAAGCGGTATTGCGATTGCACTTGTTGGCTTTTTGACAAAGCTTTTGGGTAGAAAAAAGCTTTTTATATATTGTGTTTTACTTTTTACCTTATCTTCATTTTGTTGTGCAATTTCCAATTCGATGTTTATGATAGTTATTTCAAGATTTTTTCAAGGTATTGGCGGAGGTGCATTATTACCTTTAGGTCAGGCAATAATACTTGAATCATTTCCTCCTAATGAAAGGCAAAAAGCAATGGCTATATTTGGACTTGTCTTTATCTTAGCCCCTGTAATTGGTCCTATTTTGGGTGGTTGGATTACAGAAAATTGGAGTTGGCAGTGGATATTTTTAATAGATATACCATTGGGATTAATTTGTGCAAGCTGGTTATATAAGATTTTGGAAGATCCACCATACGCAAGAAAGCAAGAAAATGTAAATGTTGATATAACAGGTATAGTATTTCTTTCACTATGGCTAATTTCAATGCAAATAGTGTTGGATAAAGGAAATGATGCAGATTGGTTTGGTTCTACATGGATTTGTTATTTAAGTGCATTTTCACTTTTTAGTGCAATCATATTTTTTGTTTCTCAATTTAAAAATAAAGAACCTTTACTTAATTTGAGAATATTAAAAGATGCAACATATTTTTGGGGAACTTTTATTCAAGTAATTTTGATGGCTGTATTTTTAGCCTCAGCCTCACTGTTACCGTCAATGTTACAAAGTATGATGGGTTATACTTCATTTTTAAGCGGACTTTCAATGGGTGCAAGAGGTTGCGGAAATTTAATTGCATTATTTGCCTATTTTATAATTGCAAAGCATTTGGGTGATAGAAGAATTGCGGCAATAGGTTTGTTTTTCTTAGGTCTTGGCAGTTGGTATTTTGGAATGATAAATTTACAAATAAATTTGAATACAATAGCTTTACCAAATATGTTTTATGGTGCAGGGATATTTTTCTCTCTTACTCCTCTTGTACCGTTGTCTTGTGCTACTATTACAAATAGTGAGTTAACAAATGCTTCAAGTTTACAAAATTTGCTAAAAAATACTGGCGGTGCAATTGGAACTTCTATTTCAACTACAATGATTGCTCGATTTGCTCAAGTTCATCAGATGATGATGGTTGGGCATTTGAATTATTCAAATTCTTATTTCATTGCTAAACTATCTGCAATTACTGCCAGATTATCTCAAAATTTTGATATTGTAACTGCGACAAATATGGCAAAAGGTGAAATTTATGGTGAACTCGTAAAGCAAGCTAGACTTTGGGGGTACATTGATACTTTTCGTTGGTTTGCTTTTGTAACTTTTTTACTTATACCTTTATTATTATTTATTAAAAAGCCTAAACCTGAAAATACTGATAAAGTGTAGATTTGCCCTTAATAAGTTTTGTATCAAATCAAAAAAAACGTATGAAAAAGCTTAAAAAAAGAGTTAAAATATTAGTAGTTAAAGTATTCAGAAATTCATTATGCGTATTATATATATCATAGGAATAATATTATGAATAAAAATTTAACTTCAGCAAAAATTTTAACTACACTATTCCTTTCTATAGGTCTATTCGAGACTTATATGTATTTTTTGAGGAATAATGCATATTCCGGATTTAGTTTTGCTATTGTAATGTTATCTATAGCTACAATTATAATTATATTTTTGCAAGATGATAGTACGACTACTCTTGATGAGAATGTTTTTGGTCGTTGGAGTTTATAATTCTAAAATTTATATAGAATATACAAAGCACCAAAAGCTCAATAACTTTTGGTGCTTTGTGTGTGTGTAATTTTTAGTTCGGATTTGTACTAAACTTTTGTTGATAGAGATGGTGCAATTTGAATGAATTGTCTTACCAAATCTTTATCCCACTGGATTCCTGCACCCATTTTTAGTATTTCGCAAGCTTTTTCTACAGGCATTCCTTTTCTGTAAGGTCTATCACTAATTAAAGCGTGGAAAGAATCTGCGATTGCAACTATTCTTGCTGAAAATGGTATTTCTTCACCTTTTAATTTTGAAGGATATCCAGAGCCGTCCCAATGTTCATGGTGATATTTTACGATTGGTATTAAATCTCTTAGTGCTTCATTCGGCATCAAAACTTTTTCTGCACCAATTACAGGGTGTTGTTTCATAACTTCCCACTCTTCATCAGTCAAGTGAGTTGGTTTTCTTAAAACGTTTTCTGGAATACCAATTTTGCCGACATCGTGTAATAATGCACCCAAGGTGATTCTTTGAACTTCATCTTCTGGAAGATTAATAGCTCTTGCAAGTGCTTCGGAATATCTTGAAACGCTTGTTGAATGACCTTTTGTATATGTATCTTTTGCATCAATAGCTCCGGCTAATGATGTTACCATTTCAACTAAGTGATTTTGAGAAATTATTTTTTCATTATTAAACTTGTGAACTAATTCTTCTTCAAAATTTACACCCATTTGGGAATGTCGTTTTGTAATAATTTCAGCGAAAGAATTTAATGCTTTATCGTCCCAGAAATCGAAGTCAGAAGAACTTACAATAGCTGACATTCCGTCTTTGTATCCTTTTGATTGAGAAATGTACATAGCTTGTTCTGCTAAGATTAACAATTTTTCTTGATCCATGGAAGCTTCAGGATATGTAGCTATTCCGACAGAGACTTTAACAGGTCCGACTCCGTCAACGAAGCAACAAGATAAACTGTAAGTTAAATATTCTGCAATATATTTAGCCTCATCTGTATCTGTATCCGGCAATATTATTGCTATTTCATCTCCGCCGTAACGACCTGCGGTATCTTCACTTCTTACGTTTTGCTTAATCTTTTCTGCAAGTAATTTTATGACTTCATCACCTTTTGCATGACCAAGTTCTCTGTTGATTTTAGAAATATGGTTGATATCCATCATTATTACTGATAATTTTGAATTTCTTGATTTCGCATTGGTTAATTCTTTTGATAATGTTTCTTGGAATCCTCTGTGGTTGCATAATGTCGTTAATGCATCAATGTTTGTATTTTCATTTGCTTTTTCTATTAATTCTGCATTGTGCATAAATAATGCCAAGTGGTCTGATATTAAAGAATACATTGGCATATTATTCTTTGCATTATTATCTCCTATTACCAATACTCCAATACAATTATTAATAGAAATTAATGGTAATACTGCGACTGCTGAATTTTGCAGATATGAGATATTTAAGAATTTTGAATCAAGTTGAATTGTTGAACACTTACCCTTAAAGCATTCTATGATAGGGTTTGTTTCTTCTGATTCAAATATCCTTGAGGAATAAGTTCCGCCAATTCTATCAATCAGTTTTAAGTGAACATACTTTGATTGCTTATTATAAACTCCAAGTGCCGTAAAATAGCAATCCATCTGGTTTGTTAAAACATTATGTAATGAACAGAAAAAATCGTTTGAATTTTGTTTATTCTTTAAGACTTCACTAAGTGCTTGAATTACATCTTTATAGTCAACAGAATCAAAACTACTTCTAATTGTTTGGTTGTATCCGCTATACATTTTATTTGAAGTCGTTCTGGAATTTAAAGAATTTATACGGGCAATAATACCGTTTGTATTTATCGGATTTGATAAAGAACGGTTTTTTCCGTATAAACTTTCTTTTTGATTTTCTGTTGTTTGTTTGTCTTTATTCACTACGTTACCTGTAAAATTAAAATCCACACTAAAATTTTTAAACTTGTTATATATATAATAAAACACCTTTTCCATGATATTTGCTAAATATTAAAAAAAGTTAACAAAATGTCGGAGGAGTTGTTTTTTTTGAACAGAACTTTAATTAGGATTTCAAAAAGTACACTATTTGTATGATGTGGGCATGGTTAAACAAGATATATATTAACAATGTGTTGAGTTTGTTATTTTACGATAACGGATTATTTAGTGAAATAGCTTATATCAATTAAGGTTACTAAATGTGGAGAGAGAGGTTTATTATGGTGGCTGTTAAAGGCATGGAAAGCTAAGCTAAACTCTTTTTATTTATTAAATTGAGTTTTGATAAACCAAAATACCGTAATCTTTTGATTGCGGTATTTTTATAAAAATTGCAAAAAACTTGCCTAATTTGTTTTCAGGCTATAATATAAGTATCATGTCGAAGAAAACTTTCAGAAAATTATTTTTAATATTTATACTTCTTTGTGTTGTTGCGTTACTTTTCCTTCATAGTGATTGGACAAAACGTCAGTATGATAAAGGATTAAGTGCTTTTTATGTATATAGAGGCGATCGTGCCTATAAAAAACGTGATTTGCAAGGTGCTATAAATTATTATAGTTTAGCTTTAGATTTGTATCCTGAGCATTATGAGGCTCGATATAATCTTGGTAATATATATGTAGTTTATGAAGATTACAATGATGCAGTTGACAGTTATAAAATTGCATTGGAGGACAAACCTGATTTTAATGTTGCCAGAATGAATTTAGGTATAGTTACAGCGGAGAAGTTGGGCAACTTTGATGAGGCTATTGCTGATTATCAGCAAATAATAAATAATCAGCCAAGACTTTTTTCAATACCATTCTTGTTTAGTAACAGAAAAAGTGCAAAATTAAACAGGGGAATAGCTTATTATAATATGGGTGTAGCTTATAGACAAAAAGCTATTTATGAGGATTCAAACGATTCATTAAAACGCTCTCAAAATCTTCAAAATGCCGTTGATTCTTATATGAGTGCTTCAAAAATTTTGAAGAAAGATTTTGATACTTTTTATAAT
>JAGOIO010000168.1 GCA_017995595.1 bacterium
TTCCAGCATTACACTGGCACTCGTAATTTTAGGTTTCGTATTACATGATGTAATTCATATTCAATCTTGCATTGTTGCGATGGCAGGAGCGAGTTTTCTACTTATATTTGAAAAGCCCAAAAAGATTTTACATAACGTTGAATGGAACACTATATTTTTCTTTGTAGGCTTATTTATAATCATAGGCGGACTTGAAGCTTCCGGAGGAATTTCACTTATGGCAAAATGGCTTTTAAGTGTTACAAACGGCTCTCAAAAGTTAACAGCGATGGTAATACTTTGGGGTTCCGGTATAATTTCAGGAATAATTGATAATATCCCATACACAGTTACAATGACACCTATGATTTCTCAAATTGAAACTACAATGGGATTTGAATATGCACACCCTCTATGGTGGTGCTTGTCTCTTGGTGCCTGCTTAGGAGGAAATATGACAATAATAGGTGCTGCAGCAAATGTCATCGTTTCAGAAAACGCAACCGCCGAAGGACACCCTATATCATTTATGAAATATTTAAAATATGGAGCTTTGGTTACTTTTGTTTCTTTGATACTTTGCTCTTTATATATTTACTTTAAATTCTTAGTAAAAATTTAAATATGGCAATTTTTAAGAGCTTTTTGTTTTTAAATATCCGTGAAGGTAAAAGTTTAAAGTTAGGATTTATATGATAAATCAAATTCAAAATAATAGCGTAGTTCAACCTGTAAATTTTCAACAAAATCAACAGGAAAAAAGTCAAAGTATAGGATTACTTATGCCTCCGGATAAGTCTATGAGACCACAACTTATTCCTGATAGCCCAAACAAAAAGACATTAACAAGCCTTCCACCTGATAGATATCAGAAAGAATTAACTTTTGACAAGAAAGAAAAGACTCCAATCGGGATAAAAATATTATTTGGACTAGGTGGTACAGCTCTTGTCGTTAAATTTGGTAAGAAAATTTTAAATAATTTTAAGCACAAAGCCTAAAATATTAATCATTTAAAAAAGAGCTTATATCTTTTAATTCAATAAAACCTACTTGCTTTTTATTCCAAGGGCTGTAGAATACAGGAATAATCTCTATTTGAACATCTCTCATTATGTTTGCAATATCCTTAACATAGTTTTGAGGATATGCGACTATCTTTGAAAAACTTTCACAAATAGATTTGTGGGGCTTCTTTGTTATAAAATCACTAACTCTATCTTTATCACTCATATTACACTCCATTTACAATTTGTAATATAATTTTGTAAACATATATTTTAAAACACCAGTAATACTTTACTTTATTACGTTAGAATTGCCTATTCCCCAATCGGCGAATATTTTATAGCCAGAAAGTTATAATCATTTGATTAAAATAAAAGGCTGTTGTACAATACTCTAAGAATAGTGAGGATTATATTTTATGCAATATTTTACTGGTTCATACATTTTTACGATTGTAGGAGTTCTTCTTGCATATTTTTGGGGTGAACACATTCAACATGGAGCAGGACTGCTTAGTGTATTTATTGTTTTAATTCTAAGTATTCTAGAAATAAGCCTTTCTTTTGATAATGCGGTTGTTAACGCATCAAAATTGGCAAAAATGAATAAAAAATGGGAAAGAATATTTTTAACTTGGGGTATTTTAATTGCGGTTTTTGGTATGAGATTTTTGTTTCCGGTTTTAGTCGTATCACTCTTTGCAAAAATCAGCCTGATAAGTGTTATTCATATTGCAATGTCTAATGCACACTTATACGCACATTACCTTCATTTAACACACGCTCCAATCGTAACTTTTGGCGGAATGTTTCTTTCTATGCTATTTTTTTCATACTTTTTCAATTCAAAAAAAGAATTACATTGGATAAAACCAATAGAGCATAAAATGAAAGTCCTTGGAAATATAAAAGGTGCAGAAACTATTTTATCTCTTATAATGTTACTTGTATTAGCTCACAGATTTCCAATAAGCGAAAAATCAGGAATATTAGTTTCAGGACTATTCGGAATAACTATTTATCTTTTAATCGACGGAATATCGCATTGGCTTGAAAACAAAGAGGAAAAATTTGAAAAATCTTCAAAAGCGATAAAAGATACAGGACTTATAAGCTTTTTATACTTAGAATTAATAGATGCATCATTTTCTCTTGACGGAGTTTTAGGAGCTTTTGCATTAAGCCATGATATTATAATTATCACTATAGGACTTTCAATCGGAGCTATGTTTGTTAGATCTCTAACTGTAATGATTGTAGAGAAAAAGACATTAAATAAATATATTTACTTAGAACATGGAGCTCATTGGGCAATTGGTGCTTTAGCCTTAATAATGTTAGTATCAAGCATGAGAGAAGTTCCGGAATTAGTAACAGGACTTACAGGGCTTTTCTTTATAATAACTTCATTAATATCTTCAATTCGCCAAAATAAAAAGGAGCAAGATGGAGAATCTGCTTAAATTACCAAAAGTCAGTTTTGTTGTAACGTCATATAATTATGAACGATTCATAACCAAAACTCTAAATAGTATTAAAGCTCAAACTTATAAAAATTTTGAAATTATAATTGTTGATGATAAATCTTCTGACAATTCTATATCCGTAATTGAAGATTTTGTTAACTCAAATCCTGATTTAGATATAAAATTTATAAAAAAAGCTAAAAATGAAGGTCAAATGTCAGCAATTTTTACAGGCTTAAAAGAAGTAAAAGGTCAATTTGTAAGTTTTATTGACTCAGATGATATCCTTATAAAGGATTATGCAGAATGCCATATAAAAACGCATCTTAAATGCAGTGTTGCAGTAACATCTTCTCAACTCTTAGAAATAGGTGAAAATGATGAACTCCACACTACTTACTCTATCGCATCTTTTCAAAAAGAAAAACAGGATTTCAAATCTGATATCAAAGATTTAGATACCATTGATACAGAAAGCATTGAAACAGAAGTCTTAACATTAAAAGAAGCACCATTTGGCGGTTGGTATTGGTCTCCGATGAGTGCAAATATGTTCAGAGTAGAAACCCTAATGCCACTATTATTTTGCAATATTTCAACGCATTGGAAAATTTGTCCTGATAAATTTTTACTTAATTATGCACACTTAATTGGAGGTTC
>JAGOIO010000169.1 GCA_017995595.1 bacterium
AAGTTTTTCTCAGCATTAACCTCATCATTTTTCTTTTGAACTTCTGAATCTTCTACTGTTTTGTCAGTTTTTTCATCACCTTCAACGTTTTTCTCGTCATTTATTTTTGCTTCTGATTCTTTTTCGGATTTTTCTGTAGTTTTTGACTTGTTTACAGAAACCAATTCATCTTTAAAAGAAACGTTACTATTTGAAGACGAACTTGATGTGTTTATTGTATAACTTGAATTTTGAGTTGAAGAAACATATTCTGTTGTACTAATATTCATCTGTACTACTTTCTTTTAATTTTGCTAATAACTCTTCTTCTTCAATTCTTTCATTTTTTTGTTGAAAGAATCGTTGAACGCCAACTTCGGAATAAGTTTTAAGCTCTTCGGCTTTTTCTTCTGCAATATAGGCTTCCCTATTTTTTTCTTTGTGCTTTTCAAGAACTTTTACTGCTTTTTCGCACTCAACCAGCTTTTTGACTTCTTCCTGAACTATTTTTTCTTTTTCAACACGAATTTCTTCAAGCTCCTTTGCCTTATCCCAAAGATGATGTAAAAATTTATCATAAGTTTCATACATTCTTGGGTCAGCAGTTCTCATGTTTATTTTTAGTTGCTTGATTTCTTCTTCGTTCTTTTTAATGTCCTGTTCTGCTATCATTAATGCAGTTTGAGCCTTCTGAACAACCATAAGTTGTTCTTCTTTTTTTCTTATTCTGAAATCCAGAATTTTTTGTAATCTGTATCTAAAAGGCATGGTTCAACTACACTTTCACACAATTATTATGTAGTATAAGACACTATTTTTACACATCTAAATGTATGAGATAGACATTTAGAATTTAATGATTTAAAACAGAAAGTCAAAATATTATAATGGGACTAATCGACAATATTAATTCTACCATCAGTCTTTATAGTAATTGGTGAATTATTTTGTTTTTTAATATAATCAGCAGCCATTTTATCTTTGTCATAATCATAAACTTTTAGTGCATTATCGTACTGATTTAATGTTGTAAAACCATCTTTACCTTTTGCACAAAAATCATCAATCGCAACAGTATAAGTCTTAAAGGTGTTCGGATTTTTTACATCAATAGGAACTTCTGTACCTGATTTTTTATCTAAATAACTGCAAGATAGTAATTCACCTTTTTTATTTATTGTATATCTAAGACCTGAAACTTGTATAATTCCGGGTTTTGTATCAGGAGAGGCAAAAGATTTACCACCAAATTTAATAGCATCAATCATATCTTTTTCATTTAACTTTATTACAGTCATTTTATTTTTAAATGGTGTAACTCCTGTTATATCCCTAGTATCAACAGGACCAGCTTCAAAACCGCCTCTAAGATTTGCCGAATTTATCATCGCAATATCAGCACCTGTCTCTTCTCTCATCGCATCTGCAAGAAAGTCGGCATGGGGATTTTCAACAATTAATTGATGAACCGGTGCTGGTGGTGCAGATTTGATAGTTCCGACAACCTCCGGTTTTCCTAAAATCTTATCAATTATAAACTTGAATGGCATGTTCTTTTTAAAATCATTTGATGGATTAACATTATTTTGAGCCGTTTTTATAACACCATTTTCATCAAAAGTTACGTTCAATATTCCAAAATTATTTCCATCTTTACCTGTTTGAGTAATAATTGTAGGTTCACCAGTCTTTTTTGAATAGAATAAGTTTTTACCTTCTTGTATTCCCTCTATCAAGTCATGAGAATGTCCACCCAAAATAACATCAATACCCTCAACACTATTTGCAATATCAACATCATTAACGTAACCGATGTGAGATAACAAGACTATTTTATTTACCCCTTGAGCTTTCAAATTATCAATTTCAGCTTGTAAGTCTTTCTTTGTTGTATTTATATCTTTTATTTTAAAATCGTTTTGCTTCGTTTTATCTTTTACTCTTGTAAACAAGTCAAAAGGTGCAAGTCCTATTACTCCGTATTTATCTCCATTAATTTCTCTTATCTCAGATTTCTTAATAGCACCATCTAATGGACTTCCCTTTTGGACATCAACATTCATAGCTAACATTTTAAATTTTGAATTTTTTATAAGTTTTGACAAAGTCTCAACATCAATATCACATTCGTGGTTACCTAATGCACTTGCCATAATTCCAATATCATTTTCAAATTCATAAGCAGATTTATTCAAATTTTTATCTTCACCTAAAGCAATATCTCCTGATGAAAATTTTAACTTATCAGTTTTGACAGATGGTGTAAAAGTATCAAATGCTTGAGATGCAGACATAATCTTTTCCATTTTAGGCACTTGAGCGTGCATATCATTAATATAGAAAAAGCTTGCATTTGTTGTTTTTTGAGGTGTAGATACTGATGTAACCATAAATTCTCCATACTATCTGCCTACTGAAATTGTAAAACTCCTAAAGAAAATTTATTGCCCAAACTTCCAAGAATGTAAATTATTTTTTACATAAAACTTTAAAATGAAAGAAGTTTTAAAGCTTCTTTTAAAACCTCTTCTGCGTTAGATGAATCTTTAACAAACCCCAATGATTTTGATATTGAAGATTTTATTTCCTCTCGCTCATAACCCAAAGATATAAGTACAGTCTGTGCATCTAAAATAGCCTGTTCATCTTTTACAACAACATCATCTGGCAATGATACAGGAATCTTATCCTGCATATTCATCAATTTATCTTTTAACTCTAAAATTATTTTTTGTGCAAGCTTTGGTCCAACACCCTTTGCTCTTGTAAGCTCTTTAAAATCACCTTTTATAACAAATGAAATAAGTTCAGAAGATTCAAATTCATTTAATAACATTAATGCCATTTTAGGACCGACACCTGAAACAGAGGTCAAAATTTTAAATATATCTCGTTCTTCTCTCTGCAAAAAACCACACAACGACATGTTGTCCTCTCTATGCAATAAAACTGTATATATTTTTATGTTTGTACCAATATCTGAAGCTTTATTAAGGTTCTTTGTTGATGTTTCTATCAAATACCCTACTCCACCTGTTTCTACAGTTAAATACGCACTTTTATCCCCGTTTTGCTTGTGTGTTAACTCTCCTTTT
>JAGOIO010000170.1 GCA_017995595.1 bacterium
ATCCACAACATCCGCCACCATGAGAGTGATGCTCGCCACCGCAACAGCCATCTTCCCCATGATTATGGCCATGATCATGACCACCACAACATCCGTCTTCTTCGTCATCATTTGTAGTGTGGCAACTGCCACCTGTTCCGCAACCACAACCACCATGTGATGAGCCACCAACGTAGCCGTTTAATATCTCATCAGCCGTTGCATCACGAACTTCAACAACACTCACAGCAAATAAAAGATCTTTACCTGCTAAAGGATGGTTAAAGTCAATTTCGACAGTTTCATCATTGAAACTTTTAACAATCACCTGCACTGTTTCACCATGTTCACCTTGACCATAAAGTGTCATGCCAACGTTAAGCTCTAAACCTGCAAATTGTTCTTTTGGCAATACTTGAACAGCGTTATTATCATAAACACCATAAGCATCCACAGCAGCAACGGTGATATCAGCACTTGAACCAACAGAAAGTTCTTTAATTTTCTCTTCTAATCCAGGAATAATTTGACCTTTTCCCACGATAAAAGAGAGTGGTGCTGCACTTAAGTTTGTATCTAATATCTCACCATTATCAACATCTTTGAGTTCATAATGGATAGAGACAACTTGATTTTCATTAATACTCATCTCATCTCCCTTAATTTTTAAACGATAGGATTTTAACATAAGTTTTTTGTATGTGCCCTTAGGCGAGAAGTGTAAGTCTATTTTTTATGCAAAGAAGTGTTTATTATTTAATTTTTTTGGCTTCAGGAGAATCAGGATAACTCTCTTTAAGAGCCTTATAAAAACTTTGTGCTTCTTTAGTTTTACCTAATTTTTCAAAAGAAGAAGCCGTATGATAAAGAAGTGTAGGAGTATAAGTAGCCTTATCAAAGAGTGAAATACTCGTTTTATAATGCTCAATAGCACTTGCATAAGATTTCTGAGTGTATGATATTTCACCCAAATTAAAATTAACTTTTGCAGGCTTATAGTTGCGGTTCAAAAGTTCCGAATAAAGTACTTTTGCTTCATTAAAAGACTTTTTATCAAACAATTCATCTGCTTCTTTAATAAGCGTTGCACTATCTTTCGATGCTAATTCTTTAGGTGTAGGTGCTTTTACTTTTGTGTCAGCCTTAGAAGTCTCAGCTGCAACTGGTGCGGCAGGTGTTGTTTTTCCTTTGCCTTTAACTTCATTGACCAATTGATCAAATTTTTCTTTAGGTACATAATTTTTGTTAATAGAATCAATTAAAGAGCCTAATTCGCCAAGCACAACTTTGACTTTTTCTTGATTGTCAAGTTGAATTTTTCGACTCTCTTCCACATATTCTTTTAATTTAAGATTTTCTTCTTCAAGCTGACGCATACGTTCATCTGTTTTAGCAATCTTATTATTATAACCTTCAATGACAGAACGCATTCCTTCTAGCTGCTCAGTAACTGTACCAAGCTCTGCTTTAACACTACCAACACTTTCGTTAAGATTTGCTACTTTTTGAGTACTTTGAAGAATTTTTTTCTCACTGGATGTTAGGCCATAAGGACTTGGGCTATTAATATCGCCCGCTGAAAAGGCTGAAGGTTCATTAGATAGCGCTACTACAGGAAGTAGTAACGCCATCAATGAAAGAGAAGCTATTTGTTTCATAAATAACAATTATGGAAGTACTTTGAACTCTGCTCTTCTGTTTTTATCCCAACATGCTTTGTTGTGATCTGTACATGAAGGATTGCTCTCGCCATAGCTTACTACTGTAACTCTATCAGCGTTCATACCTTTTGCGACTAAGCCATCTTTAACACTTTTTGCTCTTTTAAGACCAAGTGCATAGTTGTATTCATCTGTACCGAATTCGTCACAATTACCTTCAACTTTAATTGAAAAGCTTTTTGCTTCAGAAGAATTAAACAACGCAGCGTTTGCATCGATGTTAGCTTGTTGATCTTTTCTGATATTGTATTTATCAAAATCAAAATAGATTACTTTAGAATTAGCTTCTAAAGAAGCGATTAATTTTTGTAATGCGCTCATGCCATCATTTGTTGCGCCTTTTGTATCGCCTGCTGTACCTTTAGTCATATCAACTTCAGGACTTTTTTGACTACAACCAGTCAAAACCAAAACTGCTACCGCTAAGCTTGTTAAAGCTAATTTACCCATTATTAGATCCTTTTTTAAGTTTCACTTTTAAAACTTCGGAATTATACCACATTTTTTTTAAAATTTACCAATCAATTGATTGTAATTTACCAGTTTTTAACGGAAAATGATACGTTTTGTTAGCATTTAGGCGCACAATACCTAAAGCACTTTGATTTTGATACTGTTTAATAAACATAATTGTATCAGGATCTTTTGCAAAACGAGGATAAAGGTTCTCGCCTGTTGCTGTTAATTGCCTAATATAATCTGTTTTTGTAGAAATCAGATAAAGATTAAACGTATTTCGTCCAAACTCACTTTTATCTTCTCTGCTTGAATAAACAATATAATTATCATATGCTGATGCTGAATTGTTGTTTTTACCGTGATATACCATTTGCTCTACATTTTTATCATTAATACCTTGTGCAAAAACATTAGCATACCCTAGTCTATCTGAAACAAAGACTATTCTCTGGTCATTATCTATAAAATTTCCATTCACGTCAATTCCTGAATACTCAGTAATTTTTTGAATTTTCTTTGTTTGCAAATCATACAAATAAATATCAGTTTGATCTTTAGGTGCCATAGTTAAAAGTAATTTTTTACCATCTTTGGATACATCTGAACAAACAACCATACCAGAGCTCGATATAATACTTCTTCGACTACCATCTTTCAAATCATATTTATAAACAGCAGGTTCAGCTCCATTGTACGAAGTATAATAAAAAATATTTTGCTCTTCATTCCCCCATTTTGGGAAAATATTAAGTCCTCCCGTTACCATAACTTTCTGAAAGGTCAGTGTATAATCTGAAAGAACAATTTCACTTTTTTTCGCTTCTGTGTAGCGCGCGAATAAAACAGATTGTTCCATCCACTTAATTGAAGGAGCGCCAATTTGGTCATTCGCTTCTGAGACTA
>JAGOIO010000171.1 GCA_017995595.1 bacterium
CTTCAACCGCTGCAAATCGGTTGACTGAAATAGTTTGCAGACTTCTCAGTTGCATTGCAGTGCAAAGTAAGGTAGAATAGCAAAGGCAAAGAATATACAGCCCACTACTGTAAAGGGGTGTAAAGGGTTGGTGAAAATAAAAAAGGGAGAGCAAATTTGCTCTCCCTTTAAAATCATCTTAAGTTAAGTTACAGTGAACTAATGATTTCATCAATAATTGCGTAACCTTTGGGCTTCCCCGAACTATTTGTAGATATGTAATTCTGCTTTATTTGTGCCATGTTTTTAATGCCAAAAACCCGACTGCCAATTGCCCACATTTTATCAAAGTTAGTTAAGAAATTGAAAGCGTATAGCATATCAATAAAATAAACTGCCATACTTTTTGATTTAAGCCATTCAATATAACCAATATCAACTTTCGAGTTGTCGACGCCGAAAATCCAAAGAAACTCATCCTGAGAGGTCTGGGGGCTAATACATTCTTTATCAATAAGCACCTCGAATAGGTTTTGAATTTTGCTTTCGGTCAAATTTGTTTTAAACCTATATTTTGTAGCAGGATTTTTAACTTTATAATCCGAATCAAAATCTTGAATTAAACTATCAAAGAAGTTAATCAAACCAAAATAGTCGGTGATTAATTCAAATCTTGGTAATGTAATTTCTATTTTCCGACCAAACCCCCGACGATACCAATTTTTGATAGTAATTAAGTCTTTGTCCGAGAATTCGCACCTTGAATACTCTTCAAATTCATCTTTAGTAAGGCAATCAAGAAAAATACTAGCAAGATTATATCTATCATTCTCATCTAAATCATTCTCATTAACACCATCGTTATTACCTGTCGAATAATCTGTTTCTTGCAACCTGCTGAAATTATACTCTTTTGATAAACGGATTAGCTCTAAATTAGTTGACAGAATTCTTTGTTCAAGATTCGTTTTTTGAAGTGTTAGAGGTAGGTAGATATTTTCTTTATAGAATTCAAACTCATAGTTTGAAGCTTTAGACCTTATGACAGATTGTATCAGTTCCTGAACCGTTTCAGGAATATTAGAGTCTGCCTTTCTTGTCACATGATCCAACAAAGATTCGGAGTTTAGCAAAAAATTCATGTTAGTTACATTAAGAGGTTAACAAGTTCTTTTTTCATATCATCATCTATTACACGGTAACGGGCAAAGGCCTTATACTATTTGTATATTTCTTTCCATTTGGCTGCCATCATTGCAGCGTGTTCTTCTTGGCGTACTTTTATGTATTTCAAAAATGATTTTTCAGTTTTATGCCCTGATATACTCATTATCATTAAAGTAGGTAGCCCCCGTTTATACATATTCGTGCAAAAGCTTCTACGCCCCGTATGACTTGTAATAAGGTCGTATTTAGGCATTGTAACCGACTTAAGAACTCCACCTATTGTTTTGGTTATTACTTCGGGAGAATCAATCTCTGCGAGTTTTGCAGCCTCTTTTACAAAATCATTAAACTTTTGATTTGATATAGAATTTGGCATCACATAATTGTATTTTTCCAACACTTCCAACACAACAGGGTGCAAGGGAATTGTAACCTTTGCATTTGTTTTTTGCTGCCGGAATGTAATAAAACCATCCTTTATGTCAGTACGGGCAATCTTTTCTAAATCGCTAAATCTGCAACCTGTCCAAGCCAACAATAAAAACCAATCCCGAACACGGTCCAAATGTGGAGAGCTTTTCAGGTCAGCATCTTTCAAAATCTGCAATTCATTTTCATCAAGATAGATATTATCTACTTCCTCGTTGAAAACATGAAATTCGCTGAAGGCGTTTTCTTCATTTATGCCCTCTCTTTTGGCTTCGTTAAGCATTACTTTTAAGGCCCGAATATATTTACCTACTGAATTTTGAGTAAAACTCTTCTTTAGCAATTTAGGCGTTTTATCTTCATTGAATATCGGCTTCCCCTTTGTGTCAACTGCCTGAATTTCCTTTTGCAAGAAACCTACAAAAATAGTATAAAACTTTTGATCTATTTCACTAAATTCAAAATCTTCCTTTTTGCATATAACGGCAAATTCTTTTAAATGCTTGGCAGTTGTAACATACTGCTTTTTGGTGTTGGGCGAAAGAAAGCGGCCAGTTTGCTTGTCTTTTCGCAAATGGGCTGTTGCCACAAAATTATCCACGAATTGAATAACTTTGAGTGGTTTTTCTTCTTCCGGTTCTTCTGATTTGTATTTGGCTGGATTTATCTTTCTATCAATAGCATCTTCGAGCCAATCAGAAGAAAGTGTATCTTTGATAGGTTGGGCGTTATAAAGTTCGATAATCAAAGCTTTTCTGTCATTGACAACTTTATTAAAGTAGGCTCTTTTCTGATTGTCGTATATAACTTTCGCTTTGATAGCCTGGGCGGTTGAATCCCAATCGGAAGGCTTAACTGTGATTTCGCTCTTGTGAAATAGTTGCATTGTGCGACCATCTCTTAACCGAAAACGAACATTTACTTCGTTCGCTTTTTTGGTTGATACCCTGATAAATGCTGTAACTGTTGCCATAGTGGTGCAATTTTTTAATAACCTCGTGGTGCAAATATACTAAATTTGCACCACATTTGCACCACATAATGAGATTATTTTCAATCAAATGCACGACTTTTTATATACATAAAACATTGCTATTCAATGTATTTATAAATCAGATAGTTACAAAACAGGGCTTTTGAGGGGTGTTGAGAATGGTACTAAATTAGTACTGGTGGTACCACTTATAAAACGAAAACGCAACTGATAATCAATCAGTTGCGTTTTTATATTTTACACCTGCCTGCAAAAAAAAAGAGGAAGGCTCTTATGAACCTTCCTCAATTATAAACAACATGATACACAAATCAATAACCAGGATTTTGTACAACAGTTGCACTATTAAGCCCAATGGCATCTTGTGGGATTGGACGCAACACTTTATATTGACCATCGCTTCCTTTCATATTCGCCTCACTTGGCACATCGGGGTTGTAGGCTGACACATATTGCAC
>JAGOIO010000172.1 GCA_017995595.1 bacterium
CCACCAGGGCCTGCAAGTCCGGTAATTGCTAGAGCGACATCTGAACCTGTAGCTTTAAACAAACCTTCAGACATTTCTTTTGCACACTGCTCACTTACTGCACCATGATTTTTCAATGTTTCATCAGAGACATTCAATAGCTTCTCTTTAACTTCATTTGCATAAGTTACATAATTCTCTTTTATATAAGCAGAACTCCCCGCAATATCAGTAAGCCTTGAACTTATAAGTCCACCGGTACAAGATTCTGCCGTTGAAATTGTCATTGAATTTCTTGTTAAAATTTTACCTATTTCTTTTTCAGTTTTTACATCATTCATTTTAAAAAAGAAAGCTATTTGTTCTATAAATCTATTCATAATAAGACTTTATCTCTTTTTAAAATTCTTGTCAATAAGAAAAATGATTAAAAATAAAGATAAAAAATATTTGTTCTATAATATAGAAAGAAGTAGAGAAAAAGAGAGATTTTATATTATGATAGAATTAATAATCGTACTTGTTTGTGCATATTTAATAGGCTCTATACCAACAGGATATATTGTTGTAAAACTTGCCAAAAATGAAGATATAAGAAAAATAGGTTCAGGTTCTACAGGAGCTACAAATGTAAAAAGAGTCATGGGTAAAAAATGGTTTTTTATTGTTCTTTTACTTGATGCATTTAAAGGTGCATTACCGGTTCTTCTCGCAGAAATATTCGCAACACGATTTACAGCAATAGGTTTATTACCCGTAGTTGCAGCTATTGCAGTTATTCTAGGACATAGTAAATCAATATTTTTGGGATTTACAGGTGGAAAATCTGTTGCATCTGGAGTAGGAACAATAATTGCACTAAACTGGGTTGTAGGACTCATAATAGCTATAATATGGAGTATGATTACATACATTTCAAAATATGTTTCACTGGGATCAATAATAGCACTGGCAATTGCACCGTTTGTTATGTATTTATCAGAAAAACCTATTGCCTATGTAGCATACTGTGCAATTTGTGCAATTTATGTCATATACTTGCATAGACAAAACATTATCAGACTTCTTAACGGAACAGAAAGCAAGGTCAGATAAATAAATGTTGATTTTTTATGGAAAAAGATTAATATAAAAATATGAAAAAGATTTTTATTACAATTTTAGCTTTTTTAAGCTTTAGTATTTGCAACGGATACTGTGCAACTCAAGGTCAACAACAAAATGCACAATCCGCACTTCAACAAGAACCTGAGCAAGAAGTGGATTATGAGGAAACTTACAGACTAATGCAAGTTCCAACATTTTCTTACGTACATGGTTATGACCCGGGGCAATACTATGATTGTTTAAGATATACAGGCGTTCCTTATCCTCTACTAAGATTATCAGCTCCTATATATTTTAAATCTGTTAAAATTCTTCCAGGTTATTACTATTTAACACCTAGAGAATACAAAGGCGAAAGCTATATACTTGTAAAAGAACAAGGAACTGTTAAATATATTTTACCTGTTTATAAAAAGAATTTTGTACCTGTCGGTTATTATGATGCAGTGTTGCCAAAACCGAAGTTAACTCCGTGGCAAAAATTTCAAGAACACATGTACAATACAATCGGAAGAATGTCAAAAGATTCAAGAAGATTGCCAACGCCAAATTATTATTTAGAATTACAAGATGTTGGAAACAATTTTGTATCAGTTGTCGTTTATTATAAAGAATTCAGATACTACACTATAGTAAGAACTGTACAACTTTAACTTGTCTCGAACAATTTTTATTGTATGATAGATGTAAGGGAGAAAAATTTTGAATTTTTTACATTCTTTCGTACAAGCGAATAACTTGGCATTTTCGATTGCAATATTACTTATTGCATATATTTTTATTGCTATAGACAAAATTCCTAAAGTTACAGTAGCGTTACTTGGTGCATCAGCAACACTTTTACTTGGATTAGTTTCTCAAGAAAAGCTTGTTAACGGACACCTAAACCCAATATATTTTGCCAATTTCATTGACTTTAACGTTATTTTTTTACTTATAGGTATGATGATTATAATAAACATTTCTGCAAAAAGCGGAGTTTTTCAATGGATAGCAAATGAACTGCTAAAAATGACAAAAGGTAATCCAAAACTTATTTTTGTAATGCTTGCTTTATTTACGGCTGTTGTTTCAGCTTTCTTAGATAATGTTACAACCGTGATTTTGGTTATGCCGATAACATTTGCAGCCTCAAAAGCACTTGGAATAAATCCTTCCCCGTTTCTTATAACAGAAATTATTTCATCTAATATTGGAGGCACAGCCACATTAATAGGCGATCCACCAAACATAATCATTGGAAGTGCAGCAGGTTTTTCTTTTCTGAGATTTTTAACTGAATTAACTGATATTGTAAGCTTAATTTTTATAGTTTGTGTCGGAATACTTTTGCTTTGTTTTAGAAAAAAGCTCGTAACTTCTAAAAAGAATATGGTAAAAGTTAAAAATATTGATAATTCAGAAACAATCACAGACAAGAAATTAATGTTACGCTCCAGCATTACACTGGCACTCGTAATTTTAGGTTTCGTCTTACATGATGTAATTCATATTCAATCTTGCATTGTTGCAATGGCAGGAGCGAGTTTTCTACTTATATTTGAAAAGCCCAAAAAGATTTTACATAATGTTGAATGGAACACTATATTTTTCTTTGTAGGCTTATTTATAATCATCGGTGGACTTGAAGCTTCCGGAGGAATTTCACTTATGGCAAAATGGCTTTTAAGTGTTACAAACGGCTCACAAAAGTTAACAGCGATGGTAATACTTTGGGGTTCCGGTATAATTTCAGGAATAATTGATAATATCCCATACACAGTTACAATGACACCTATGATTTCACAAATTGAGACTACAATGGGATTTGAATATGCACACCCTCTATGGTGGTGCTTGTCTCTTGGTGCCTGCTTAGGAGGAAATATGACAATAATCGGTGCGGCAGCAAATGTCATTGTTTCTGAAAACGCAACCGCCGAAGGACACCCTATATCAT
>JAGOIO010000173.1 GCA_017995595.1 bacterium
CGATTAAACCTATCACACCTGCGTTATTATTTGCGTTGATTGACAAGTAATATTTATTAATTGTATCTGTAATCTTCATAATATTGGCATCTTTTTCATGTGAGCATCTCATCATTGGTAGAGGATAATCAGTTTTATCAATCTCATTTGTGATAACCAAAATGTCGCCTACAACAGAACTTGCAGTCGGAAATTCCCCTGCTCCCGGACCTGAAAACATTATTTCACCAACAGGAGTTCCTGAAAGCATGACTGCATTTGTTACATAATCAATGTGAGCAAGAGATTTGCTCTTTTTAACAAGCATAGGGTGTACTCTTACATCTGCTCTACCTCGTTCATCAAGTTGTGCAAGTGCAATGAGTTTAATTTTATATCCAAACTCATTTGCATAAGCCATGTCTTCTGCTTTAATCTTGCTTATACCTTCTCTGTAAATATGTTCAATCCTGATTCTTTGCTTAAATGCAATAGTTGCAAGTGTTGCAAGTTTGTAAGCTGCATCAAACCCTTCGACATCTCCTGTCGGATTAGCTTCTGCATATCCGAGTTTTTGAGCTTCCGCAAGGACATCTGCGTAAGTTGCTCCGTCATTATCCATTTTTGTCAAAATATAATTAGTCGTTCCGTTTAAAATTGCAGCTATCTTTGTAATCTTATTTCCTGCAAGTATTGTCTTTATCGGCATAATAATAGGGATTCCGCCTGCAATAGCCGCTTCATACAATATTACTTTATTTTGAGCCTGTGCTAAGCTGAAAAGCTCTTCTCCATGTTTTGCAAGCAACTCTTTATTGGCTGTTACAACGTGCTTACCGTTTTTTAGTGCTGTTTTAATAAGTTCAAATGCTGGTTCAATCCCTCCGACTACTTCAACAACTATTTGAATATCAGGATTATTAACTATGTCAAATGCATTGTCTGTCAAAATAGATGTATCTAAACCTTGAATATTTCGGGGCTTTTTAATGTTACGTACTGCAATTTTTACAATTTCAACTTGCTTAAAAGCCTTTAATGTTTTTACAACTCCTGAACCAACTGTTCCTAATCCGATAATTCCAATTTTTACGACCATCTTCTACCTCGTATTAATATCTTTCTAAATGTAAATATATTTTACCTAATTTTAAGAAAATTTTACACTACAATTAAACCACAAAATAAACATTTTTACGACCTTTTTAATTAAATCTCGTTAAATTTTCAAGTATATCCTTGACTTATATCTACATAAAGGCTTGAAATATTTAAAAAAACTGCTATAATGAGTTTATAAGGGTTAGTGTTAAATGGAAGAAAAGCAAACAAAAAATAATATAAGAACAATATTCTTGGTATTCTTGACTATTGTAGGCTTTGTTACCACAATAAAGCTTGCAACTATTTATTATGAATCTAATTTTGATCCGTATGCTCTTCCGAGTTTTTGTTCAATAAATGAGTTTATTGATTGCGATGGTGTCGCTCAAACCTCTTTTGCTCAATTCTTGGGTATTCCTCTTGCTTATTGGGGAATGTTCTTTTACTCGTTCATTCTTCTTTTAATCTTTTCTCCGAATTTAAAAGATTTTAAATTTTTAAAGTTCTTAGAAGTCTTTAAAAATCCTTATGCTTATATTTCTATTCTTGGTATTTTCTCATTTTGTGTTTCAATGATTCTTGCAGGCATTAGTCTTTTTGAAATAAAAAAACTTTGTATTTTATGCGTTGCAACTTATATTTTGGATTTATTGATTGCAATTATTGCAACCGATTTTAAAGTCGGATTGTGGAATAATTTAAAAACTTGTATTAATGATTTTAAAGATGCAATAAAAATAAAAAAATACTTAGTTAGTTTCTTTATTGTTTCATTGTTAGCTTGCGGATTTCTTGCTTATACTAAATTTAGCTATGTATTCACACCTCAAGTAAAAAGATACGAATCTATAAAGCAATTCGCAGATTTAAAAACAAATCCTTTTAAATCAAGCGGAAATATTTTGGGTGATAAAGATGCAAAAGTCGTGGTTGATATCTATTCTGACTACAGATGTCCGATTTGTTATACTGAAAATCTAATGATATATCGTGTTGCAAAAGAATTGGCAAATGTTAAATTCGTACATCACAATTTGCCTTTAGATATTGATTGCAATAGAAATTTGACACAGCCGTTTCACCAAGGTTCTTGTATGATGGCAAGATATGCCTTTGCCTCTGAAAAACAAGGCAAACTTTGGGATTTGAATTCTGAGTTGTTTGAACAACAACCAAATGATGAGAAAGCCATATTAAAAATTGCAAAGAAATTAGGACTTGATACAGATAAATTGCAAAAAGATGCTAATTCTGAGGAAGCTAAACTTTCAATCGAAAAAGACATAAATGATGCAACTAATTTGAATATTGACGGTACTCCGGCAATTATTTTAAATGGGAAAATATATTCAGGAGTAAAGCCTTATTATGAGTTAACTGATATGTTGAAAAAGGCAGGTGCAGTTGATAGAAAATAATCAACAAAATCATAAGAAAGATGTATTGTTACATACTTGTTGTGGAATTTGTGCAGGGTGGCCTATTCAGCATTTGAAAGATTTAGGCTACAATCCTGTTATATTTTTTTATAATCCGAATATTCAACCGCAAACTGAATATAATAAAAGACTTGATGCATTAAAGAAAGTTTGTGATGAATTCGGTTGCACTTTAATCGCTGAAGACTATGATTCATCATTGTTTGATGAGATTATGACCGGTTGGGAAAATTATACAGAAGGCAGTGATAGATGTAAAAGATGTTTTGAACTCAGGTTGTTAAAGACAGTTCAAAAAGCAAGAGAATTAGGCTTTGAACAATATACGACAACGCTTTCTGTCAGCCCTCGAAAAGATTTTGATGTTGTTACAAAGGTTGGTCAAACTTTTGCTGAGTGCTTTAAGATAGATTTTTTACCTATAAATTTTAAAAAAGAAGATGGCTTCTTAAAATCAAATAATATTGCAAAAAAA
>JAGOIO010000033.1 GCA_017995595.1 bacterium
GAAAGGTCAGCACAAGGCAAAACATGCTTTAGAGATTGCAGCTGCAGGCGGACATAATATTCTAATGGTAGGTTCTCCAGGTTCTGGTAAAACTCTTATGGCAAAGTGTTTTGCTTCAATTTTACCTCCTTTGGAGTTAACTGAAGCTTTAGAATTGACAAAAATATACAGTATTAGTGGTCTTTTACCAACAGATGAGCCGTTAATGGTTAAACGACCTTATCGAGCTGTCCATCACACTGCTTCTGCTGTCGGGATTATCGGTGGTGGTAGCAATCCAAAGCCCGGGGAAATAACACTTGCTCATCGTGGGGTGCTTTTTCTTGACGAATTGGTAGAATTTCCCAGAAATGTTTTAGAGACGTTAAGGCAACCTTTAGAGGACGGTAAAATTGTTATCTCTAGGGCTATGACTTCAATTACTTATCCTGCAAATTTTATTCTTTTAGGTGCGATGAATCCTTGTCCTTGTGGTTTTTTAGGTGATAGTCAAAAACAATGTACATGCTCTGACTTTCAAATTCAAAGGTATCGTTCTCGTTTGTCAGGACCTTTGCTGGATAGAATTGATTTGCAAATTGAAGTTCCGAGGTTGACTTCAGAAGAATTATTAAACATGTCAGGTGAAGAAGAATCTTCTACTTCTATACGAGAAAGAGTTGTAAAGGCAAGAAGATTTCAGGCTGAAAGATATGCAGGTACAGGTATTTTAACAAATTCCGAATTAAGCTCTAAGCTTATTAAAAAATATTGTATTCTTGATGAAAAAACAAAAAACATGTTAAAATCTGCTATTATAAAATTTAATCTTTCAGGGCGAAGCTATGATAGAATTTTAAAGCTTTCAAGAACTATTGCGGATTTAAAATGCGAAAAAAATATTACACTTAATGATGTGGCTCAAGCCTTGCAATACCGCTCTTTTATGGTTGAAACTCCTGTTTAAAAAGTTGTTAACTCTTTTGTAAAATTATGTAACATAAGAACTCTTTTTACTAAAGTTTTTATAAAAAAAACCGATTAAGTACATGTGATTAAGGAAAAGGAGTTACGGACAGTGAAGACTTTTGAAGAAAACAACGTTATTACGTCAATTATCAACAGTGAAAGTGTTATTAATCAAGTAAGTGCAATGTTTGACATGCTTGAATCTAATGGTGTAGAAAAAAAAGAAGTTGCAAACAAATTCGTTTCTGTTTGCGGTGAATTTGAAAATGATATAGTTTCAGCTTTAAATGCAATGAATTTATAAATTCGTTGCATTTATTATGCTTGAAAAAACAAGTCATTTTATATGTCATGCAAATACTGTTTTTGGGTATGAGCATGTGAAAAAAAGTTTATTAGTATTATTTATAAAGGTAATTTTATACAAATAAAATGCGTGAAAATCGGATTATTATGGTTTTTTGCATTTAAAACAAGTTTTATTTTAATTCTTCGAACAATTTTATTACCCTATTCTAAATAGGCAGATGCAATGCGTCTGTCTTTTTTATTTGTATTTTTTTGATATGATAAAGACATGTTTACAACAGTATTAAAAATTAAAAAATTATCAAATAACAAGTATCTGCCTGAATATAAAACAGACGGTGCTGCAGGCATGGATTTGTGTGCAGGTATTGAAACTCCTGTTTTTCTAAAGCCTTTAGAGAGAACACTCATTCCGACAGGAATAAAGATAGAGCTTGAACATGGTTTTGAAGCTCAAATCAGACCTCGTTCAGGTATTTCAATAAAACATGGTATAACTCTCGTTAATTGTATTGGGACAATAGATGAGGATTATAGAGGTGAAATTTGTGTTCCTGTTATAAATTTGTCGAATGAAGATTATGCTATAGAACCAAATGAAAGAATTGCTCAAATGGTTATTTCAAAAGTTGAGCATGCTCGGATAGAAGTAGTTGAAACTTTAACAGAAACAGAGCGTTCAACCGGCGGGTTTGGTTCTACAGGGATAAAAGAATAAATATAATTTAGGTGGTCATGGAAAATTTGGTTAAGATAACAGCTAGTTTGGAAGATTACTTGGAAGCCATTTTTGAAATTATAGAGCAAAAACAGTGCGTTAAGGCTGTTGAGGTTGCAAAAAAACTCAATGTTAAGCGTTCTTCGGTTACAGAGGCTTTAAAAAATCTTGCAGAAAAAAAACTTATAAATTATGGAAGATATGATGCAATTTCTCTAACTTCACTAGGTGAAAAGGTTGCTAAAAAAATTATTGAAAAACACAAAACCCTGTATGATTTTTTAACAAAATTGTTAGATATAAATCCTGTTGAAGCTTCTGAAAATGCTTGTAAAATGGAACACTGTATTTCTGAAGATGTTTTGCAACGACTAATTGCGTTTATTGATTTTAACAAAAAATTCTATGAAGATGATGCAACCTACAGGGAAAATTTCAAAGCTTTTTATTCAGATAAATTAAAAATAAAAAAAAAGAGATAAGATTTGAACCTTATCTCTTTTTTTTTATTTTTAAAATCTGTTTGGACGATTTTGTGGTTGAGGTGGCTGAGGCATGCCTTGTTGTGGTTGCATCATTCTTTGTTGACCTTGAGGCATTGCATTTTGTGGCATTTGAGGTGGTTGTGCCATGCCTTGTTGCGGTTGCATATTTCGTCTTTGATTCATTCCTTGATTCTGTTCCATTGCTTGATTTACAGGCTGTGGTGCAGGTGGAGTAAAGCGTTCTTGTTGTTGTGGCAGTTCAGGTAATCTATCAGGACCTTCATGAAATCTCGGTTGTGTGATTAGGCTGAATAATGCTATTGCTAAAAATGCTCCTAAAAATGATATTGCAAAGTTAATTGCGAGTGTCTTTTTGTCCATAAGAATTCTCCTTTTGTTATTATCTAATTTTCGTTTATTCTATTAATTATAATCTTTTTTTTTTATTAATCAAGTATATTAAAATTTTGCCTATTTCTATTGTTGTGGTGTATTATGTTTAAACAGAAGAAAATAAAGGAAAATATCAATTATGATAAATTATGTTTATAATCCACAAGCTTTAAAAAATACATACAATTCGACACTTATATCAGGTGAAGAAGACGAAAAACTTGAAGCTGAATATAGGAAAATGTTTAAAGATGATTTGATAATAAAAGACGGCGGTTTTACTGCCTACTCAAAGTCTCCGTCAGGCATTGAATTATCTAAAGGTTGTCAGGCATGTAAAAATGGTAAGTGGCTTTGCATTTTTGTCGGGTATAATTGTAATTTACAATGTCCTTTTTGTCCACAACCCAAAGCTCCAAACTTTGTACATGTTTTCGATGATAAAAATTTAACTTCTCACGGAACGCTATCCGAAGTTAAATATTTCCTTTCTTCTGATAATATCATTGAGGGTGTAAGTTATTCAGGTGGTGAACCTTTTTTGTATTTGGATAAAGTATTGAATATTGCTTCTTTTATAAATCAAAAGCGTCCGGAACTGTACCAATGGATTTATACTAACGGAGTTTTGGTTGATGAAGAAAAATTGAAAAAGTTAAGCGATGTGGGAATTAATGAAATAAGATTTGATTTAGCTGCTACAAAGTTTAGTCGAGAGATAATTGATAAAATTCCTTTGGCTAAAAAGTATATAAATCGTGTTACTGTGGAAATACCTGCCATTCCTCAAATTAGAGTGCTTATGGAAAATAATTTATTAGATGAACTCGTTTCTATGGGGTTAAGTCAGTTAAATATCTCTGAAATGAATATTGCTCAAGAAATAAATATGGAAACTTTCGGTAAAAATACCGTTTTGGTAGGACACAAAGGGTATTTCAAAGGCTTATCCTTGCTTGAAAGTAAAGAAATATATTATGAAATTTTAAAATATGTCTTAGATAAGAAGTTGGATATTCTTGTCAATAACTGTAATTCCGGTGCAAAATTCGTTCAGATAATGAACAAAGAAAGATGCCAGAATGTTTATTCAAGCGGCTCTGTTTAAAATTATTGCAAATAAAAAGGTCGGAGCTAAATGCCCGACCATTATATAAATATTTAGAAAATAAGGGTCATTATTATTAGTGGCTCATTGCCAATTGTTGTTGATAGAAACTGTTGCTTGCGATAGAAGCTTTTATCAAATTACTGCTTCCTGTTGAAGCTTGGTACATAATTCCTAAGTTGTTTTCTCTTTTAACAAGTTCGTTGCTGTTGTAATCTGATGAAACTCTATCTTTAAGTCTTAACCAAGTTCTTGCTTCTGTTGTTGTTGCTTGAACTTCTTCGTCCATTGTTGCTTGAGGAAGAACATGTACGCTTTCGTGAGCTATCAAGCTTGCGATTGCTTCTGCAGGAGCGTTTTGGTATCTTTCATTTATTAATATGTAGTTGTTTCCGTTTTCATCTGTTGAAGATACTGCATAGTGTTTTGCGTATGAATAATCAATTAATGACAAATCGTAGAACATTATTTTTATTGAGCCATTGTCCAAACGGTTGAATACATCGTTTGCATTGATTGATTCCAATATGTTTAATGCAGATTCGATTTTTCCATTGTCTGAATACTTATTCATATTTGTTGCTTGTGCCGGTGTGGCTACAACCATACAAAACATTATAACGATACATATAAACAATTTTTTCATATAAAATATCCTTTGAGACGACTTAAATAATACCCTTGACTTTTATTATTTCGGTCATGTGGAGGATAAACTTTAATTTTTTTGTGTTATATGTTAAGAAACTGTTACAAATGTCGAAGTTCAATAATATCAATATATACAACCGTAAAATTAGCTATATTTTTGATGAAAATAAAAAAATATTTTAAAAAGTTCTTGACTTTTTTAGATTTTGCGAAACGAAAATAAGTTTTATAGATTTATGTATGCAAAAAAAAGACGATATATTAAATATCGTCTTTTTTTTATTAAATTAAATTTGGGTTTACAATCTTTCTTTTGGCTTTAAGAAAATCTTGTCTAAGTCTGTATTGATTGAGAAATACAATCTTCCGCTGTTTTCACCAAAGTCTTTAGGTCCAATTGGCATGCCGACACCCATTTGGAAAGATATTGCATCTGTAAGATAAATGTAAGTTCCGAAACCTACACTGCTCAAGAAATGTCTCGGATAACCGTATAAATTGTGGTGGTCTTGTATCCAGCCCCAATCGTAGAAAGCTGCAAGTTTAACTCTATCAGACCAACCTTTAACTTTTTCAGGTAGAATTCGTTTTAAACCCGGAATAGGTGTTCTTATTTCAAAAGTACCGGCTACACCGTAATCGCCTAAGACTTCACTCGGTTGATAACCACGCATTGAATAAACACCACCTAAATACATTTGTTCAGAAGAATATAATGATTGAGGTGAATATTGTCCGTTAATTCTTACAATACCTAAGCAATTTTTAGGCAGTCTTTCAACTCTTGTCAAGCCTGCGATGAATTTGTAGAAAGTACTTTGAGGACCGTTTGCAATATTATCGCTACCGCCAAGACCGCTAGTACCAAAGTCAACACCTAAGTTTGTAATAAATCTACCATGCTTATCATCAAACATTCCGTACAAGCCTGTTCTTAAGACTCTTAACTGGTAGTCAGAAAATTTTGAATGAAGAGCATAAGATTCAGAAGTTGAATCAACCGCATCTAATGAAATCGTTGCATATAATTCTTTAGTTGCAGTGTTAATTAACGGGTGAGTCAATCTGATTGCATAATCAGAAGCATTACCTACGATATTCAAATCTCTATAAGGTCCGCCTAAATTTACGTGGGAATGAGAATAGTCAAAAGACAAAGTCGTACCACGTTTATTAATAGGAACTTGATAACCTGCAACAGCACCTGTTGTACCGTGAGAAAGAATAGCTCCGCCATAGATTTTATCACCGATACCGGTTACGTTATCCAATCCGATAATACCTGTTGCTCTTTGACGACCTGAATAATTACGTCCGAAATCGTCCCAAGCAAAATTAAGTTTTAAAGGAAATCTATCTGCGACATGTAATTTTACAATAGTATTATCATCTTTATCTTTTTGAATTTCAGCAGAGGCTTTCATGTAAGATTCTTTGTTGATATTCTTCATTGTTCCTTGCAAGTCTTTAGCGTTAAATATTTTGTCTTGTTGTAATCCGCTTCCTGACATTGCAACATTTTTAAAGTACCAAGGTCTTTCCCATTTGTTCCCGACAACTTCTTTGCTGGCAACTGTACTTTCTTTAATATTTATCGTAACAATACCGTCTTTTATTTCTTGTGGAGAAAGAAATGCATAAGAAGTTAAATAACCTTGTTGTTGATAGAAACGGCTTACTTTAACAGTTAAGTCCATGACATCATCAAGATAAACTTCTTTTCCAACCATGTTTCCGACTAATTTTTGTAATTTTTTGTCAGAGAATTTCTTATTTCCGCTGAAAATTACTTTGTTTAAGACAAATTTGGGATTATAAGTCAAATTTCCTTTGACTGTGTCTTTTTCTTCTTTTGGTTGAAATTGACTGGATTCTTTGTCCAAATCACTTGGTACAGTTTTAATGTACTTGTTTTCAAATTGAGAACCTTCATACTGCATTTGGTTCTGCTTATTGATAACTTGTGGGCTTGCTCCCTGCAACAAATTAGCATTTTCCGCATTAACAGAAAGGCTACTAAGTAACATGCATACTATTAATAAAGATATCTTTTTCATCTTTTTCATTTTCTCACTTTACTTCTTGTGGTTTTGGGTAAATATTTTATACTTGACAATTATTCTACCATGACTTTTGTAGGAAAACAACACCTTTTGTAAAAAAATGTAAAATTTTTTTGAGTATTAGCAAAAATGAATATTTAGGGGACTTCTTTTTATATATAATGTTTTTGCCTTATACATTTACCGAAAAGCTTTTAAAATTATAAAATAGCAATTAAAGTTTTTATTTAAAAAGCCGTATAAATATATAGAGGAAAAATAAGAAAGATAATAATTTAAGTCATAAAGGGGACATGTATGATTTCGGATAAGTTAAAGAAAATCGTCGTTACCGTACTTTTAGTCATTTCAGGGATAGATATCGGACTTCCTGTTTCGGCAGAAATGGTAACATCAGGAAATGTTTTAAACAATGTTGGAAACGGCGGAGCTAATTTGCAGAATATATCTGGTGCGAATGTTAATACCAACTATACAAATGCGACTGTTACCAATACAGCAAAAACAAGTATATTGAATTGGAATTCATTAAATACCGGTTCAAATCAATCTTTGAAGTATGTATTCCCTAATAAATATGGCAGTCAATATTCATTTAACAAGGTTGTAGGTGTTGGCATTTCTGATTTTGCAGGTTCATTAACATCAGAAGGTACAGGACGAGTAATTATCGCTAACCCAAACGGCATTTTATTTGAAAACGGTTCATATACAGATGTAAATGCTTTAACTTTGACAACTCATAAAGCAACATTAATTGATAATGACCTTACATTAGACGGCTCAGCTACTAATGCAAAAGTTCAAATCGGCGGTTATGGTTTAAGTAATAATGTTGCACAAATGAAAGTTGCTAATGACTTAAACATCGTTTCTAATAATATAGATATCTCAAGTGCAAGAATTACAGCAAAGAATGTAAACCTTGTTACTCTTGATGGTATTACATATTTTGAAATAAATGCTGCAACAACTCCAATGTCTCAAGTTAATGCAGTTAACACAAAGAATTTAGCAAATGACGGAAATGTTTCAATAAAGAATTCTACATTTGACTTGGTAAAAGATAATACAACAGGCAAAATGTTTATTGTTTCAAAAGGTGCATTAGGCATGGACACAGTAACAGTAAATGGTGCTATAAATGCAAATGTTTCTAAAGCTGATATCGTTGCATTTAAAGGTACAAACGGAGTCTTTACTATAAATTCAGATGATAGTATTTCATTGGTTGACAGCTCTTTTGACAGATATTACTTTACTGCTAAAAAAGATTCAAGCATGACAAATGTAAATCAAACAGGCAAAGATTCTTATATGAAGGTTGCCGGTAAAATAGATGTTAAAAATTCTAATTTCAATAAATCATATTTAACAGCTACAAATGATGTAACAGTTGCAGATACAACATTTGCAGAAGGCGGAGTTTCAGCAAAGAATATAAAATCAACAGGAAGTTCTTATACTAATACATCTCTTCAAGCTTATGATAAAGTAGATGCTCAAGGTCAATATTTTGATAAAGCTTATGTTCAAGGAAAAAATGTTGATGTATCAAATTCAACAATTGTAAACGGTTCTGATATTGAAGGTACTAATGTCAATGCAAATGGAGTAAATACTTCAGTATCGTTATTGGTTGCTGACAATAACTTGTCAGTTGAGAAAGCAAACTTGGTTCAATCTTCTGCTGTTTCAAAAGGAAATGTTGAAATGAATGATGCTGTATTAGTTTCTAGTAATTTGACATCAAAGAATACTATATCAACATCAGGTATTACGTTGAATAATTCAACATTAAAAACTACTAAGGGTGCCATTGCTCTAAAGGCTCCTGATGGAACTAAAGTTAATACAATAATTGGAAAATCTACCTTAGATGCAAATGGAGCAGTATCTATAAAACAAGCTAGTGGTGAAAATGGCGATTTGAATATTATTTCTCACGACGGTAGCAGTATTTCATTGTGGGCAGATAATAATACAACAAATACAATAAGATTAAATTCAGTTAATGCTGTTACCAAAAAAGGTGGTACCGCTTATTTTAACAAAGTAGATGCTACAAAAGATATAAACTTAGTTGAAGGTCCTTATTCTGGTGCTTTTGTATTTAACTCAGATTCAAGAGAAGGTAGTATCAATGTAAATTCAAACGGTGTTGCTACAATAAATTCTTCAACTGCGGCAAAGAATATTAATTTATATTCTGCAAAAGGGTATGCATCAGTTGCAAATTCAACTGCAGGTAATTTAATTTCTGTAACTTCAGATGATTGTATTGCATCAATTTCAAATTCAAATGTAAAAAATGGTAATATCATTGCAAAAGGTGCAGCTTCAGCTTATGTTAGCAGTTCAACTGCAACAGGTGATATATTAGTTTCCACTGCAAGAGGAAAGGCAAGTGTTGAAAACTCATCATCTTTAGGTAAAATTACAGTAAACGGAAAGACTCAAGCCTTAGTAAAAATTTCAAGTGCCGTTGGTGATATGGATGTAACAAGTTTAGACGGAGTTTCAAATGTAATTGGAAGTGTTTCTACTCAAGGAAAAATTACTGTAAAAGGTAAAACTAATACTTTGATAAAAGATTCAGCAGCAAAAGGTGATATCTTGGGTCAGGCTGAAACAGGAACTTCAACAATACAAGGTACAATAAGCGGTAATGGAACTATAAAAGCAATAGCAAATGGTGATGTAATTGTTTCTGATTCAGATGCTTATGGAAACCTTGAAGGTACATCAAACAGTGCAAACGTAAATATGAAGAACGTAACGAGTGCAACAGGCGATGTAAAAGCAATAGCATATAATGATTCAAATATAGACGGAGCAAGTGCATATAATACAGTAATGACAGAAGCACATAACGGTGAATCAACAATCAATAATGCATCAGGCAACGATGTATCA
>JAGOIO010000034.1 GCA_017995595.1 bacterium
TATCAGAGCTTTCACAATATAGTTCATATCTATCGTATTTTTCATTATACTTTTCAGATGTTTTATGAAAATACGCATTTATCGCTTGTTCCAGAGTAACAAGATGCCTTATATACATATGATAATCAAAATCATTAGAAATATCATTATAATCTAACTTTACTATAAAAGTTTTATTTCTTACAGTAAAGGCTTCGTATTTATGCTCCATATATATATTATAACTCGTTTTTAGAAATTGTCAACATAATCAAATAGTTCTATATTAATAAGCAAAAAAAAGTTTGCTTCAGTGAAGCAAACTATTAAATAAACACGAGGATATTAAGAGAGAGAGTATAAAATCTTTGTTCTAATCGTTCAAATAAATCTCTGAACCGATTATCTTTTGTTCTTTTATCTTCCTTTTAAATTTGAACCTTTTGTTTTTCCTTACTCTTATATAAAGTATTTTTAAATTGCATAATTTACTTTTTTTATTCATATTTTACGAAATTTTAAATTCGTATATACTGATGATATATTTGAGTTTTTCTAATTCAAATAATTAAAAAATGTTAACAAATTCAAAAAACAAAGCAATTTTCTTTTTTAGGCAAGTTAAAAAATATATGAATATACAAAAATTTAATAACACCCCTCAAAAAGCTAATTTTACAGCTATTCCGATTAGAGATGTCAACCTACTTGACAAAAAAGGTAATAAAACCTTAAAAGCAACCATCGTTGAATTAGAACGAAGTTGTGATAAAGATATGTTTACTCTTGAAAGGACATTAGAAAAAGAACCTAATAATTCATTTAAATGTTTACTTGCAAGTATTTTAGAATCACTAAAAAATAAAAATCTTGGAGATACTAAGGTGTTTGCACTAACAGTTCCTGAAGGAAAAGATATGAAAATTTTGGGTTGTATGAACCTTACACCAATAGAAAGTAATGCCAAAAAGAGACTTTATCTCAACAATCTTTATGTTACAGATAATTTTGCAACAAGGAATGATTCAAGGCAGGTAAAAGGTGTTGGGGAAACCCTTCTTGCTCAAGCTATTAATTTAGCTAAAAATATCAAAGCCAACGCTTTAGCTTTTCAATCAATAGACGATAATTTTTACATTCACTCTTTTAACTCAGCAAAGTTAGAAAACACAAAATCGCCTAATTTCTCAGTATTTCACGTCCACGACACAGAATATAACAAATATTTAGATTATTGCGGAAGCAAATATGAATCTAATTTTAGCAAAGATATTAATGAATAAATTTGATATTTTATTTTTGGAAAAAGAACACAATGCAAATACAATCTATTAACAATTTTAATGGCAAACCTCAAAATCCTAATTTTACAGCGAAACCGTTGTACGACGTAACACTTATGGATAAATTGGGAAGAAAGGGAATAAAAGCAACTGTTGTTGAACTTGAGAAAGGTAATTCTCAAGATATTTTAGCTCTTGAAGAAGTCGAAAAGCAATGCGACCACAAAAACGGTTGGAAGCCTGGAGCTCCTGACCAAATATTTTTTACATTATTTGACCACTTTAAAGACAGAACTATTTCTGGCAAAGATACTTCTAAATATTATGCAGTTACAATTCCTGACGGAAAAAACTCAAAAATTTTAGGTTGTATGAACGCAAGTATTAACAATACACTTGGATTTAATAAAGCATTGCTTGATGATTTATATGTATCCAACAATTTCGCACATAGGAATTCAAGCCGAGATATAAAAGGCGTAGGTGAAATTCTTGTTTCACAAGCTATTAAATTTGCAAAGGAAGCTAAAGCAAAAACTTTGGATTTTTTATCACTTGCTGATAATTTTTACATTCATTCTTTTACTTCAGCAAAATTAAATAATACCCGAACTGAAAACAGTTCAAACTTTCATGTTAACTCTTCCGAATTTAATAAATATCTAGACTTTTGTAATAAAAAATACGGCAAATAGGACATTAAAAATGAAAATACAATCATTTAACAGATTTAATTATCAAAACAGAACTAAAAGTCCTAATTTTAGGGCTATACCGCTATATGATGTAACTTTATTAGATAAGCTGGGCGAAAAAGGAATTAAGGCAACAGTTGTTGAGCTTGAAAAGAATAATGCTAAAGATATTTTTGCAATTGATGAAGTTGCAAAACAATGCGACAGAAAGAATAGTTGGCTAACACAAAAACCAGATTGGATATTTTTTTCAATACTAGACCATTTCAAGAGACCAAACGAGATAAGAAAAACAAAATATTACGCAGTAACAGTTCCGGACAAAGATAATTTTAAAATATTAGGGTGCATGAGTCTAAATGAAAACAGTCGCACGGAAGGCAAGCTTCTTTGGTTGAATGACCTTTTTGTATCTAATGATGTTGCCAAACGAAATGAGGGCAGAAACCTACGAGGCGTAGGTGAAGTTTTACTTGGTGAAGCAATAAGACTTGCAAAAAACTCGAAGAATTTTGCTCTGGATTTTATTTCTGTTGCTGATAAATTTTATGACCACTCGTTTAACAATGCAAAAATCGGAAATGCAAGACTAAGAGATACGTCTGCGGAATACAGAGTTGAGCAATCAAAATTTGACAAATTTTTAGAATATTGCGACAAAAAATATTCAGCAACAATACAAAAATAGGAAAGTTCAAAAATGCAAATTCAACAAATTAATATTAATAATACAAGGCTAAAACCTAATTTTACAGCAAAGCCTTTATATAACATAAAGCTTTTAGATAATGCAGGAAATAAAATAACAGATGCATTAGTAGTTGAACTTGAAAAAGGCAAAAAAGAAGATTTAAAAGCTCTTGAAGAAATCGAAAAGACTTGTGATAGAAACGATATTTTTAATGTTCCAAACAGACTTTTTTTATCAATTATTGACCACTTTAAGAGCAATAAAAATAATGAAGAAAGATTTTTTGCAGTAACAACACCTTATAAAAAGAAGTTAAACATTCTTGGTTGCATGTACACAAGTCCTAACGAAAAGACTAACAAAACGACTTTATTTTTGGACAAATTATTTGTAAGACAAGATGTCGCAAACAGAAATAATCAAAGAAAAATTAAGGGTGTTGGTGAAGCTCTACTCGGTGAATCAATCACGCTTGCAAAAGATGCTAAATACAAAGCTTTAGAATTTCTTTCAATTGCTGATGAATTTTACGACCACTCTCTAAATTCTGCAAAAGTTACAAATTATAGAGAAAAAAACTGCTCATTTTTTCATATAAAAGAAGACTTCTTTGATACATTTATTAAATATTGTAGTAATAAATACAACATTCAAAAATAATTATACAAAAAGGCAAATTTGAAGATTCAAATTTGCCTTTTTAAAACTACCGAAAACAGCTTTTATTTTTTCATATTAAAAGAAATTCCAGCATCTTTCATTTTGTGTAAAGCTTTTTTTATTGTTTCAACGTCTTTTGTCAACGCTATTCTAAAGTATCCTTCACCGTATGTACCATATCCATTTCCAGGTGGAACTACAACGCCGGCTTTTTCAAGCATAACAGTAACAAATTCTTCTGATGTAAATCCTTTTGGAACAGGTAGCCACAAATAGAACGTAGCTTTTGAAGGCTTAATATTCCACCCCAACTCTCGAAGTCCGTTTTCCATAACATGTTTACGTTCTTCATACATCTTATTTAGCTTTTCAATCTGCTCTTTTGGAGCATCATAAGCAACTGATGCAGCCTGCTGAACAGCCTTAAAAGTTCCACTGTCAATGTTATTTTTAATTGTACCTAAAGCCTTAATTGCTTGAGCATTACCTGCAACAAAACCGACTCTCCAACCTGTCATGTTATAAGATTTTGAATGAGAATAAAATTCTAAAGCAACATCTTTTCCACCTTCAACTTGAAGAACAGACGGAGCAACATAACCTTCATAAGTCATTTCACAGTAAGCTTGGTCATAGCAAAGCAAAATATCGTATTTTTTACAAAAATCAACAGCTTTTTTAAGAAAATCTAAATCACAAACAGCCGCAGTCGGATTATTTGGATAATTCAAAAACATTAATTTAGATTTTTTTGCAACATCTTCAGGAATTTTATCAAAATCAGGAAGATATCCGTTTTCCTCCAATAATGGCATTGAATAAGGTGTTCCACCAGCAAAAATAGTTGCATTTTTGTAAACAGGATACCCTGGGTCCGGTATTAGCGTATAATCTCCTGCATCTACAAATGCAAAAAATACATGTGCAATAGCTTCCTTTGAACCAATATGAGCTAAAACCTCTGTTTTTGAATCAACATCAACACCAAAACGACGTTTCAACCACTTTGCAGTTGCTTCCTTAAACTGCTTTGTACCATCATAAGGTGGATAATCATGATTCGCAGGATTATCAATAGCTTTATGCATTTCTTCAACAACTGTAGGAATAGTAGGTTTATCAGGATCTCCGATACCTAAGCTTATAATATCAACGCCTTTTTCTTTTGCTTCCGCAATTTTTCTATCAATTTCCGCAAATAAATACGGAGGAATTTTTTCTAATCTTTCAGATACTTTCATGTTTTTCTCCTCGTAAACTTTCAAAAACATTGTACCAAAAACAAAATTTTTTGTTCACAAATTTCAACAGTTACCCATTTTAAGGTAAATTGTATTATAATAAAAGTATGACAATAATTTCTGATGATAATGATTTTAAAGATACTGAGAAGAAATGTCCTGACAAATGCCAAGATATTCAGCCAGAAAGCATTGAGTATGATAAGAGTTTTGAAAACAATATCAGACCAAAGACTTTTGATACATATATTGGACAAAGTGCTTTAAAAGAGACATTAAAAATAACAATAGAAGCGGCAAGAAAAAGAGACAAACCACTTGACCACTTACTTTTTTACGGACCTCCCGGACTCGGCAAAACGACATTAGCCGGAGTTATCGCAACTGAAATGGGCGTTGAAATAAAAATTACATCAGCACCTGCACTTGAACGACCAAGAGATATCATTGGAATTTTAATGTCTTTAAAAGGTGGAGAAATTCTATTTATTGATGAAATTCACCGATTAAATAAAGTTGCAGAAGAAATTTTATATCCAGCGATGGAAGATTTTTTCCTTGATATGACAACAGGAAAAAGTCAAACAGTAAAGACTTTACGAGTTCCAGTACCAAAATTTACGCTTATTGGAGCAACCACGAAAGCCGGAGCTTTATCAGGTCCATTGAGAGACAGATTCGGAATAATTCACAGGTTAGAATTTTACACCCATGAAGAGCTTGCTCAAGTCGTAAAGCGTACTGCAAACATTTTAGAAATGGAAATTTCAGAAGAAGGAGCTTTTGCTATTGCAAAGCGGTCAAGGGGAACTCCAAGAATAGCAAACAGACTTGTAAAAAGAGTCGGAGACTTTGCTCTTGTCAAATATGACGGGAAAATTACTGATGAAGTAGCTAATGAAGCACTTGATTGTTTAAAGATTGACGATTTAGGATTAGATTGCACAGACAGAAGCCTTTTAAAGCTTATAATAGAGAAATTTGACGGTGGACCTGTTGGAGTTGAAACCATTTCTGCTGCACTTGGTGAAGATGTCAGAACAATAGAAGATGTTTGCGAGCCATATCTTTTACAATCAGGATTTATACAAAGAACACCCAGAGGACGTAAGGTTTCACCTGAAGCATTACGATATTTGGGTTACAACACAAACGATTTTCAGCAAAAACTTTTTTAAATACTTTTAAAAAAAATGAGGATAATTGATGAAGAATAAAATTAGTATAGTTTCAAGTTGCTATAATGAAGAAGATAACATTGACGAGCTTTACAAACAGATAAAGACTGAAATTGATAAATTCGAAGACAGGCTTAATTATGAGATTATACTTTTAGATAATGCTTCAACTGACGGAACCGCAAAAAAATTACGAGAACTTGCACAAAAAGATTTTAACGTAAAAGTAATATTAAATGCCAGAAACTTTGGACATATTCGTTCTCCTTTTTACGGAATAATGCAAGCTAGCGGAGATGCAATTATTTATCTTGCTTCAGATTTACAAGACCCGCCTGAATTAATTTCTCAATTTATACAAAAATGGATTGAAGGCGAAAAATTAGTTATCGAAATTAAAAATAAGTCAAAAGAATCATTTTTAATGCACTGCATAAGAAATCTTTTTTATGATATTTTAGATAAGATTTCTGACGATAATACAGTACAAATAAAGAATTTCACAGGATTTGGGCTGTACGACAAACAGATAATTGATATTGCAAAAAGTTATGATGATCCTTACCCATATTTTAGGGGAATAATTTCTGAAGTCGGATTTGACAAACAAATAATAAACTTCACTCAACCAAAAAGAAAACGAGGCAAAACCAAAAACAATTTTTATACGCTTTATGATAGTGCAATGCTTGGAATAACAAAACATTCTAAAGTTCCACTAAGATTAATGACCTTTGGAGGTTTTGTACTTTCAATATTTAGCATGCTTATCGCTGTTGCATATTTTTTATACAAATTGATTTTTTGGAAACGATTTGCACTCGGAATTGCACCTGCGGTAATAGGTCTTTTTGCTTTTTCGTCTGTCCAGTTGTTTTCACTTGGAATATTAGGCGAATATATTGGAGCAATTTATACAAGAATAGATAAAAAGCCAATAGTCGTAGAAAAAGAACGAATTAATTTTTAGAAGTTATAAATCTTTATGATGGAAATTTTTTACGCCGTCGGCATAAGGTTTTACTGTTTGACCTGAACCTTTTAGCTTATATTTATAAATAGTAAGTCCTTCAAGACCGACAGGACCTCTTGCATGAGTTTTATTTGTAGAAATCCCTACTTCTGCACCAAAACCATACCTGTAACCGTCTGCAAATCTTGTCGATACGTTTTGATAAACTCCTGCGGAATCAACTTTGTTCATAAAAGCTTCTGCATTATCATTATTATTTGTTATTATGCAGTCGGTATGACCTGAGCCGTAAGTATTTATATGATTTATTGCCTCTGCTGTATCAGATACAAACTTGTATGCTAAAATTTTATCAGAATACTCAAAATTCCACTTTTCAGGATTCGAAATTAATTTTATTCCAGCATTTTCTAATTCCTTTAAGAGATTTTCTGTTCCTTTAAAATTTTCATTTATCAAAAGAGTTTCTACAGAATTACAAGCACTCGGGTATTGAGTTTTTGCATCAATAATTATATTTTTTGCCATTTCAAAATCGGCATTTTCATCAATATAAATATGACAAATTCCGTCAGCATGACCGAGAACCGGAATACTCGTATTCTCTTTAATAAATTTAACCAAAGAATTACCACCTCTTGGAATAATTAAATCTATATAATCTGAACATTTTAACATATTTGCAACATCTTCATGCGAAAACACCTGATTTATAGCATTTTTAGGAAATCCTTGAGTTTTATCGAGTGCATTTTTTATAACTGAAAATATTTCGGTATTAGTATTAACAGCTTCTTTTCCACCTTTTAAAATGACCGCATTTGCGGATTTTATAGCTAATGAAGAAATTTGAGAAATAACATCAGGTCTGGCTTCAAAGATTATCCCTATAACACCGATAGGACAAGAAACCTTATACAAATTTAAGCCCTCATCAAGTTGTCTTGCAAAAATTGTTTTATTAACAGGGTCATCTAATTTAACTAAGTCTAAAACTCCTGATATCATTGAACGCATCTTACTTTCATCAAGCTTTAACCTGTTAAATACGGCTCTTGACAACTTGCCGTTTTGCACAGAAACTTCTGCCAATTCCAAATCTTTCAAATTCGCATTCATTATTTCAGACTTTTTATCTTCAAGTGCTTTTGCAATATTTTTTAAAGCACAATTTTTTATCTCTGTTGATAAACTTGCAAGTTCAAGAGATGCAGTTTTAGCACATTTTGCAATTTCTAAAAAATTCATTATAAAAACCTCTTTTTACAAAACAGTAATATTATCTTTATGAACTACTTCGTCATAATTTTTATGACCTAAAAGTTTAGCAATATCGTCAGAATGAGCTCCAGCTATTTTTTTACAATCATTAGAATTATAATTTGTAATTCCTCTTGCAAGTTCTCTATCATCTTCATCAACAATAGAAATAACTTCACCCTTTTTAAAGGAATTTTTAACATCAACTATACCAATAGGCAAAAGACTGGAATCTTTTTCCAAAATCGCTTTTTTAGCACCATAGTTTACAACTATTTTACCTAAAATATTTGTAGCATAGCCTATCCAACGTTTTTTACCTGAAAGCATATCCGTAAGCGGTAAAAATATTGTTCCAACTTCTTTTTTTGAAAAGATTTTTTTTACGATATTCGCAGTTTTACCGTTAGCAACAACAACAGTTCCACCGGAACGAGTAACCAGTTTTGCAGCTTGAAGCTTTGTTTTCATTCCGCCTCTACCACCTTTTGAAGCATCTTCGCCATAGCTTAAAATATCATCAGTAACTTCTTCAACAACAGGAATAATTTTTGCATCTTTGTTCGTTTTAGGATTTGAGTCATACAATCCATTTATATCAGACAAGATAACCAACAAATCTGCATCAAGCTCACTGGCTACAAGTGCTGAGAGTTTATCATTATCAGAAAAACAAACTTGCATATCCGCATAAAGTTCTTCCAACTCTATCGGAGAAACAGTATCATTCTGATTAATAATAGGAATAACATTAAGTTCCAAAAGCTTATTTAGCGTAGTTCTCAAACTTAAATATTTTTTTCTTTGAGAAAAATCATCTTCTGTTAATAGAATTTGTGCAACAACAAGTCCGTAAGAATCAAAACCGCTTTCATAAATGGACATTAATTTGCTCTGACCAATAGCCGCACATGCCTGTTTTAGTGCAACTCCCTCTGTTGAATTTATTCTTAGTTTTTTCTTTCCTAAACCAACAGCACCTGAGCTTACTAAAATTACTTCTTTTCCACTTTTTTTGAGTTTAGAAACCTCTTCAATAAAAGAATAAACCCTTGGTAGAGAAATATCACCTTCATCATTTACAATGATATTTGTTCCGAATTTTATAACAATTCTATTCGCATTTGTAATCATATCTCTGTTCATATTCTCATTATACACAAAATTCCGATTTTACACAATTTCATTTAAGCCCGTATTCTTAAATAGTTTCGACTAGAAAAATAAATTTCAAATAACTCGACTTCGGAATTTAAAATTTTAAAGAATAAACTTATCCTACAATCGGGGAAAGAGTTTTATGAAAAAATTTATATCAACAACACTTTTAATAAGTTTATGCTTATTTGCAAACAGTACAGTTCTTGCACAAAGCCAATTTGCAGGGATAATATCTCAAATGGAAAAATCAGTTTTGGGATTAAAATACGAAAATCAAACCGATTCACAAAGACTGGAGAGGCTTGAAAATGCAATTTATGGAAAGACATTAACTGGCGAAATTTCAAACCGAATAAAGAAACTTTCAACTGACGTAAACGGCGACCTTATGGGACACGAAATCACACCAAAGCGAGATACATTTGAAACAGAAGACGATTACATAAAAGAAGAC
>JAGOIO010000035.1 GCA_017995595.1 bacterium
CAGAGTTGGGCGTTCTGAGCGTCAAGCTTATTGCTATTGCTTTTATAAAAAGAATAAAGAAATTACGAATGATGCTTCTCAACGTTTAAAAGCCATAAAAGAATTTACAACATTAGGAAGTGGTTATCAAATTGCGTTGAGAGATGTTGAAATCAGAGGTGTTGGTAATATTTTAGGAACAAAACAACACGGACACATGGTGAATGTCGGTTTTGATACTTATTGCAAGCTTTTAGATGATGCTGTTAATGAGTTGAAAGGTGAGCATATTGAAGAAATCGCTCCTACTATTGTTGATATAAATGTTACTGCTTATATTCCTGATGAATGGGTTGGTTCTGCTGAACAAAAAATGATTGAATATAAACGGTTGGCTGATGTTAAATCTTCTGTAGAGTTAGAATATATAACTGCAGAATGGAAGGATAGGTTTGCTAAACCTCCTGAATCTGTCGAAAATTTAATAAAATTAATTCAAATCAGACTGTCAGCTACTGATGCTAAAATTTCAATTATAAGAGAAACTATGGATAATATAAGAATTTATACACCATATTTGTTGCCTGAATGGAGAATTATTTGTAAACAACTTCCAAAAAATATTACAAAATATATAAAGTTCGTCTCTGCTCCGAAAGCTTGTAAAGACGGTAATTCTATCCTTTTGCTTAACAATTCTTGTATGAATTTTGATGAAATATTTAACATATTAACAGATTTGTTCTATTATATTAATAAGATAAGTAATGAGTATAATAAAAATTAAGAGGAGATATATTATATGAACACGAAGAAGTTATTTGCAACCGTTGCAGTATCTGCTATGTTGCTAACAGGTTGTGCTTTTCAACCGAGAAATACTATCATCAAAGTTAATGATGATAATATTACGCAATCTCAATTTGATAAGGCGATGAATGAAGCATCTAAAAATTCTATGTTTGCTCAAATGGGCTTAAATCCGGCTAAAGATAAAAATAATTTTATGTATCTTATGTTGAAAGACAAAGTTTCAAATGATTTAATCGTGAAATCTTTGATTGATCAAGAAATGGACAAAAAACACATTACAGTTACAAAAGAAGATACTGATAAAGAATTAAAAACTATTATGGATAGTGTTGGTTCTAAAGAAAAGTTTGATGCTATTTTGAAGCAAAATGGTGTTTCTTCTTCTCAATTTAAAAAAGATTTGGAAGAAGCTGTTAAGATGAAGAAATTGGCTAATACAATTTCTAAAGTGAATGTTTCTGATGCTGATGCAAGAGCATTTTATAATAAGAATATTGATAAGTTCAAATATCCGGATAAAGTTAGAGCTTCTCATATTTTAATTTCTGCTAGTGAACAAGAAATAACTGCAAAGATTATGTCTGATCCTGCAAATAAAGGCTTGTCTCAAGCGGAGGTTAAGGCAAAAGTTGACCAAGAACTTGCTTTGAAACTTCAAAAAGCAAACAAAGTTTTAGCTGAAGTTAATAAAAATCCTGCAGATTTCGCAAAACTTGCAAAAGAAAATTCTGATGACCAAGCAAGTGCAAAACAAGGTGGAGATTTAGGTTTCTTCGCTGCAAAAGATATGGTTCCTGCCTTTTCTAAGAAAGCATTTACAATGAAACCAAATACTGTAAGTGGTATTGTAAAAACTCCTTATGGCTTCCATATAATCAAGGTTACTGATAGAATGAAGGCTGGACAACAACCGTTTGAAAAGGTTAAACCTGAAATTAAACACTTTATCGAAAATCAACAACAAGTTAAGATTATCGAAAGTTTGATTAATACGTTAAAGAGCCATGCAAAGATTGTTTACGTTGATAAGAGTTTCTCACCAGAAGCTATTAAAAACGCAGTAAGAAATCAATCAACTGCATTAAAAAATAAGACAGCTAAAAAATCAAAATAATTATTGAGATTTAATAGAGAAAAAAGCCACTTGCTTTGCAAGTGGCTTTTTTAATTGATTTTATTTTTATAATAAATGTTTTATTGCTTTTGGAATATAGTCTAAAAGCTTTGATGTCGTAACTGAATATTCTGTCAAATCTTTACTTGCATATTCTCCGGCTTTTCCATGGAGGTAGGTTGCTAAACACGATGCTTCAAATGGGTTTAATCCTTGAGCTAAAAATCCGCTTATCATTCCACATAAAACATCTCCGCTTCCGCCATGAGAAAGTGCTGTATTTCCTGTTGTATTTCTGTAAAGCTTTAGCTTGTCTGAACATACAAGAGTTTCATGTAGTTTTAAAACAACCGTACAATCAAATTTTTCGGCTGTTTTTTCAACCCAAAATTCAGGTTTTGAAAGTATTTGCTCTACGCTTATTGTTAAAAGCCTTGATAATTCAAGTGGGTGTGGAGTAATTATTGCATTTTCATTAAGCTTCTTATTCTCCATTGTTGCAAGAATATTTAAACCGTCTGCATCAACTATAAAAGGTTTCTGTATATCTTTTATTATCGGCAAAACTGTTTTAAAAAATTCTGTAGTTTCTTTATCTGTCGATAGTCCGCAACCTATTGAAATTACATCATAATTTGAAATGGTTTCGGCTATTTTCTTTGTTGCATTAATACCGATTGTTCCGTTTTTAGATTCTTCCAGAGGAAGGTAAATTATATCCGGAGATAAAGCTCCGATTTTTGATATTGCTGAAGCTGTTGTTGCTAAAGTGCTTCTGCCTGCTCCGACAATTAGTGGTGAAATAGATGAAAAAAAGCCAGCTCCAATATAGTATTTAGAGCTTGCAATATTTAAAACATGTCCAAACGTTCCCTTATTTGAATTTTCATAACGTTTTGGCATTAAATTTTTTAAAAATTTTTTATTTTTATTATATTCCATTTTGGCGAATAGCCTCATACAATACAATCGCAACTGAATTTGAAAGATTTAAGCTTCTTTGGTCCGGTCGCATTGGTATTGTTACTGCAGTTTCTGATTTTTCATGCAACAAATCTTCCGGTAGTCCTCTTGTTTCAGGTCCAAATACCAAAAAATCGTTCGGTTTAAATTCTACATTATAAATAGGCTTTTTACTTTTTGTTGTCAGATAATAAAATTTAGCATCAGGATATTCAGCTTGCAATAGCTCCAGTGTATCATATTTTTTTATTTCAACACTATCCCAGTAGTCTAATCCTGCACGTTTCATATATTTACTGCTTAATGAAAAGCCCAATTTCCCGACAAGAAATAAGTTTGAACCACTGCAAGCACAAAGTCTTGCTATATTTCCTGTATTTTGTGGTATTTCCGGTTCATACAAAACTACATTGAAACTTTTTAGCATTGTTATTAATCTTCTTTCTTAAAAAACTTTTTGCTTTCAACTAAAACAGGAATTGCTCTGACTACACAAAATACAATTGCTATAATCGCAAAAACGTTAGCTGTAACGTCAAGTGCAGGGCTACCTAGAGTTGCAAGTGGAATATTTGCTATAATCAGTAAAAGAAATGCTAAAACTTTTGCAACAGCATAAAGAACTCTTGTAACTCTTGATGAGCAAATCAAATAACCAATTTTGCTGGATTGCATACTATCGCTTCCAAAAGCAGTATAACCTTGAGAAAGAGCTACACTTCTAAGTCCGTCGGTAACAAAACCTCTGGTAAGTGAAATAAGCGGGAATATAACAGAAACCCAGCCTAAAACTGCAAATATAACCCAATATGCATTTTCAACGATTCTATCGCCTATAATATCAATAACAGAACCCAGTTTTGATTCTTCATGAAGTAATCTCGCAACATATCCGTCAACGCCATCTAATATAAATACGATGATAGTAACTACAAGTGCAGAGATAAAGCTTGTAACTGTTCCTACAAAGATTAAGTAAGCTGATACAAATACCAAAAGTATTCTTAATAAACTGATTAAGTTTGCCATAATTTAATTGAATCTCCTATTTTTTAGTTCTGGATAGAGCAAAGTTTACTTCATCAAGTTTTTTAACTTTGTCTCCTAACATAATTTTTTCAGCTTCTTCAAGAATGGAAGTAACTAAAAATCCGTTTTCTCCATCTGAACGAGCTTTTTTCCCTTGAGTACAGCAATTAATAAAATGTTGACATTCAAGTTTTAAAGGTTCAATTTCAATATAATCTTCAACCACAATATTTTGAGCAGCACCGGCTTTATTATCAAATACTTGTAGTTTATTTTCTCTAACAGTGTCATCTAAAACCGCAGTAGCTTTTGTTCCTCTGACAAGAAGAGTAACATGTTTTACAGGTGTTATCCAACTTTCAGAAATAAATCCTCTAACTCCGTCTTCTAGCTCCATTCCGATATGAGTTATATCCATAATTTCATTTCTATCAGAAGAACAACCCATAGCTGAAAGAACTCTAACAGGATTTTTACCTGTAACATAACTAATCATAGAAACATCATGAGGTGCTAAATCCCACATAACGCTTCTGTCATTTTTGAAGTAATTAACATTTAATCTATCACTTTGAGCATAAACAATTTCGCCCAAAACGCCTTCTTCAATAAGCATTTTTAATCTGTTAACTGCTGGGTGATACAAAAGTAAATGCCCAACCATAAGGACAAGCCCTTTTTCATTAGCTAATTCTGTTAAGTCTTTTGCTTCTTGAGCTACAGTAGAAATTGGTTTTTCCACATAAACATTTTTACCTTTTAGTAAAAATTCTTTAACCATCTTGTAATGTGTATGGCTTGGTGTTACAACAGCGACACCTGTTATTTCTGGGTCATTAAGAATTTCTTTATAATCACTTGTAACTTTTACATTCTTGTATTCATCAAGAACCTTTTGTCTGTTTGCAGGATCTAAGTCGCAAACTATATCTAAAACATTTAGATTATAAAAATTTCGGACAATGTTTCTGCCCCACATTCCACAACCTATTACCGCTACTTTTTGTTCTTTCATTTTCCTAATTCTCTCATTTATTCTATTTTCTATAATTATATTACAAAAATGCTCATAAAACCAAACTTTTAATTAGTTTTTTTATGAATTTTATACACATCTAGTTCATTTTCACCAATTTTATAGATACCTAAACCTGAAACTTCAAAAGAAGGTTTTGTTATAAGTGTGTATCTTTGGTTAAATGAGGCAAGGCAACAAAGTGTATTTTTTATGTTTAATCTCTTTATTGCAAATAAGTTGTTGCATTTTGTAAGCATATCCGCATCTCTTGAATAAACTTCTATTCCTGCGATGTAAGAAAGTTTCCACTTTTCGACTGTTAGTTCATCTTTTAATCTTTTCAAAATCTTAAATAATTTTGTTAATATTAAGTCGATTTCTTCGAAGTTATTGAAGCTTAATATAACGCTATCTTCTGAAGTTTTTTTCAACGGAGTTAATGATTGTGCTTCTTTTGAAAATCGCATTACGACTTCTTGAAGTTTATCTTTTGTTATATCATCAGCATTTCCGCCATATTTTACATCATATAAAATATTTGCAAGATTAAAGCCGACTAAAATGATAAATTTATTATTGTTTTTTTCAAGTTTTGTAGAGTTTTTTGAAAGTTCTGCGTTAACTTCATCTTCTTCTCTTTTTCTTAGTACAGAGTGAATTTTATCATATTTAGCTTCAGCTTTTTCAAAAAGGCCTATAAGAAAATTTAAAGCCCAAACAATCAGCAACATCACAAAAGATGCAATTAGAAATGCAAAATCTACAGGGCTTCCACTAGAATACAAGGTTCTATTGTAAAAAGTATGAGTGAAAGTTTTTATAGGCTCAAAAATAAAGGAAAATTGAGTAACCCAAGGAACTTGTGCCAATTCAAGAATCCAATAAAGGATAGTAAAAAAAGCTAAAAATATCAAAACAATTTGTATAAAATGGCAAATATTTTGTAATGCCTTGAGTGTATTTTTTCCTAATTTATAAAGCAATTATCTATTAACCTCACGCTATTTTCAGGAGTGAACGGCTCATTCTCATTCGCTCCAACTGTAACCAAACCTTTTACTCTTCCTGCAATCAAAACCATTGTATTACTGTCTGCAACAGTTTTATTTTCTAAATTATCTTTATCTACAAACTCTAAGTATTCCAATTCAACATTTTTATTTAGAATATCAAATGCTGTTTCTGAGAGAGCTTTTGTATCTGTAATCCCTTGTTTATAACAATTTTGAATATTTTTTAATACTTTGCTTAGGGCAAGTGCATTTTTTTTACCCTCTTCAGAAAAATAAGCGTTTCTTGAACTTAAAGCAAGTCCGCTTTCTTCTCTTACAATTGGACAAGGTATAATTTCTAGTGGAAAGTTCAAGTCTTTTACCATTTTCTTTATGATAACAAGTTGTTGAGCATCTTTTTGTCCGAAAAATGCGAAATTTGGTTGAACAATATTAAACAATTTTGAAACTACTGTGCAAACACCTTCAAAGTGTCCTACTCTACTTTTTCCGCAAAGCTTATCAACATAAAAGAATGGAGGATTTACAAAGGTTAGGTAATTGTTTGATAATACATTTCCTTTTCCATACATTTCTTCAGGACTTGGCGAGAATACGATATCAACTCCTGCATTATCGCATAATTCCATATCTTTATCTATAACTCTGGGATATTTAGAATAGTCTTCAGATGGCCCGAATTGAATAGGGTTTACAAAAACTGAAACGACAGTTTTATCGCATTTTTCCACACTCCTTTTTATAAGACTCAAGTGTCCGTTATGCAAAGAGCCCATCGTCGGAACGAGTCCTACTGTAAGTCCTTGCTTCTTCCATTCTGAAACTAATTCTCTAACTTTTGCTATTTCTCTAACTAACATAAACTAACCTCTTTTGAATAGTTATTAAGTTGTTGTTTTTCTTCATCTGAAAGATTAAAAATTTCTTCTTCATTTGGAAAAGCACCACTTTTAACGTCTTCTATATAATTTTCTACACAACTTGTGATAAGTTTTTGCATATCACCATATTTTCTTGCAAATTTTGGTTTAAAATCTGAAAATTTTCCAAAAACATCATCAGATACTAAAATTTGTCCTGAACAATATCTTCCTGCACCAATACTAAGTGTTGGAATATTGATATTTTCTGTTATAAATTTTGCACTTTCTTCAGGAACAAGTTCAAGGACAATAGCAAAAGCTCCTGCTTTTTCGAGCTTTTTTGCACTTTCAAGCATTTGGATTGTTTTGTCAAAGGTTTTACCTTGAATATTGTGTCCGCCGATAGTATTTTGAAATTGAGGCGTAAATCCTAAATGCCCAAGAACCGGAATTCCGCTTTCTGTACATCTTGATACAACTTTTAAAATATGGTCATTTTCGCCTTCAATTTTAATAGCTCTTGCACCTGCCTTGATAAAATCACCCGCATTTTTAATAGCTTCTGTTAAATCTGCATGGTAGCTCATAAATGGCATATCGCCAATAACCATAGCTCTTTTTGCACCTCTGGCAACAGCTTTTGTAAAAACTAACATTTCGTCCATTCCAACGCTATGTGTTGTTTCGTATCCCAAAGCGACCATAGCTAAAGAGTCTCCGACAAGTATAATATCAATGCCTGCTTCATCAAGGTATTTGGCACTAGAGTAATCGTAAGAAGTCAATGCCGTTATTTTTTCGCCGTTGTTCTTTAACTTTTGAATTGTATTAACACTTATCTTTTTCATATAAAGCCTTCTTTAAACTTATTTTTGTTTTGAGTGTGAACCACCGAAAAGAACGTTATCTTTTTGTTGTTGACGGCGATACCACAAGTAAATTGCTCGTGCAACTCTGTGAGAGCTATGTCTTAATAAACCTTCTTTATTATCTTCAATTAATTTTTTAGAAACAATTTTAACTCCTAATTTCTTGATATTTTCTGTATCAAGTTTTACAGGGAATGAGTGGGCATTTTTGTATTTCTCTGCTAAGTTATCAGGAAGTGTATCGTTTACCAAAACAGCATCAATAATTTTTTTACTTCCGGCATGCTTCATTATTGCGTTAATATGGTCCGAAACATTATAGTCAGAAGTTTCTCCCGGTTGTGTCATAATGTTGCATACATATATTTTTTTAGCTGTTGATTTTGCAATTTCTTCTGATATTTCTTTAATCAATAAGTTTGGAATTACACTTGTATAAAGACTTCCGGGTCCTAGGATAATCAAATCAGCATCTTTTATTGCTAAAATGACATCTTCTAAAGCCTTACATTTTTCAGGGTCTGTAAATAATCTTTTAATTTTACCATGAGCTTCAGGAATTGTTGATTCACCCTTTATAATTCTACCGTCTTCAAGCTCCGCAACAAGTTTCATATCGTCTAACGTTGAAGGTAAAACTCTTCCTCTTATCGATAAAACATTTGAAGATTCTTTTACTGCTCTAACCATATCTCCTGTAATTGAACACAAGGCTGTTAAGAAAAGGTTTCCAAAACTATGACCTTCTAAACCTTCACCGGTCTTAAATCTATATTGAAATAATTTTGTAACTAAATCTTCATCATCAGCTAATGCTGCAATACAGTTTCTAATATCTCCGGGAGGCAAAATTCCCATTTCTTCTCTTAATCGTCCTGAACTTCCTCCGTCATCTCCGACCGTTACAACAGCTGTGATATTATTTGTAACTTTTTTAATGCCTTTTAGTAGCATTGATAAACCTGTTCCGCCACCTACAGCGACTATTTTGGGTCCTCTATTAAGTTTTCTTCTTCTATATAATGCTTCAAGCATTGTTTCTTTCTCTCTGCCGTTATTCATATCTAGCATTGAAAGATTTGTTTTTTGCCAGCCTTTAAAAAATAAAATTGCACCAATTCCAACGAAACCTAAAGCAACAACACCTGAAGGTGCTTTTAGTGCAAAGTGCCTGATAAATTCCATTGTAAAATAAATAGGTCGCATATTGAAAATTATCATAACTCCTAGAGCCATTAATATTGAACCTATAAAGATGAGAGCAAACCAGCGTTTTACTTGCAATCCTGGTAATAACCATACTGCATCTTTCGGCATTTTAATATCTTCTTTAAAAATTCTCAATTTTTAGCTCCCTCTTTATTCTCAATATTTTCTCATTTTCTTATATTTAAAACTAAACCCAACCTGATTCTTTAACTCTGTTGAAGTTAACAGGTACAGGTTTTATAAGCTCATACGCTCTTCTTGCTACTACCAAATTGTTTGGTGCTGAAGCGGAGAAGTGTATAGAATCGACTTTTACAGGTGTAAAACCTTTTGCGTTGTTGTCAATTCTTGATGTCTTAACGATTGTATGTAATCTGTTTATGCAAGGTGGAATATCAACAACATCTTTACCATCATAGTCTATTTTACCTTCAACAGTATAAGATTTGTTTATTTTTAATTCATTAACGACTCTTATTTTTTCGAAATCACCGACTTTTTCCAAAGTATCGCCTGCTTCACCATAATAAAGCAACCAATTAGAGCATTTTTTAATTGCTCTTGCTATTGCACAAGAAAAAGAAAAATCTTCACTTGCCATTTTATACATAGCACCGTGCGGACGAACATACTCTACTTCTGCTCCGCAAGCTTTTGCAAATGTCATTAAAGCTCCAACCT
>JAGOIO010000174.1 GCA_017995595.1 bacterium
TTTAAGTGGTTATCATCACCAAAAGTAATTCAAAATTCTTCCAGAACGATAACTTCTGAGCAGGTAAAGCAAACATTCCAATCTGTGAAGCAAAAGGTTCTAGAGGGTGCTCATGATGTTTGGCAACAGGTTGCTCCTGTAAGACCGAATGCTTCTTCCGGTACTAATTATTATACTCCACCAAAACGCCGTCAACCTGCTGAGTTTATCAATACTTTACCTGATTTAAGAAGTTAAATTGTGATGATTTTGTAAACTTTTATATTTGATGTTAAAATGTCATTACAAGGAAGGATTTATGAGTAATATAACTTTTGAGGATGTTGTTTCTCAAATAAAAGACAGATTGGATATTTTAGATGTAGTTTCTCAAGACGTAATTCTGAAAAAATCAGGAACGAATTATTGGGGACTGTGTCCGTTTCATAAAGAAAAAACTCCATCTTTTTCTGTAAATCCGACAAAGGGTATTTTTAAATGCTTCGGGTGTGGTGAAGGTGGAGATGCACTTTCCTATTTGATGAAAACCAGAGGTATTGAGTTTAAAGATTTGATTTTTGAACTTGCCGAACAATTTGGGATTGAGTTACCAAATACTTATTCTAAGGGAACAAGTAAAGATTCCAAAACTCAGATGATAAAAGCTTGTCAAACTGCTTCTGAGTTCTATCAGCATTACTTATTCTCCTCAAAAGATGGTCAAAAAGGTTTAAAATACTTAAATGATAGAGGTATTGATGAAAAAATCATAAAAACTTATGGTTTGGGCTTTGCTCCTGTGGAGTATGATTTATTATATAAAAAATTAAAGCAATCTTTTACAGATGAAATATTGGAAAAAGCCGGTCTTGTTTTGGAATCTAATCGTGGTGGTTTTATTGATAGATTTCGTAATAGGGTTATTATTCCGATAAAAGATGAAAATGGAAATGTAGTGGCTTTTGGTGCTAGAGCAGTTGATGAGGGACAAAATCCAAAATACTTAAATTCTTCTGATTCTCCGATATATAACAAGAGTAAGCTTTTGTATGGACTTTATTATGCTAAAGACGGAATTAAGGAACGTGATAGTATAATTATTATGGAAGGTTATTTTGATGTAATTTCATCACAAGCACATGGAATTACAAATTGCGTTGCATCGTGCGGAACATCTCTTACACTTGATCATGTAAAACTTATTTCAAGATATTGTCGTTCTAGAAAAATATATCTTGCATTTGATACTGATTCAGCAGGTATTAAGGCTGCAAAACGTGGTGGAGAGCTAATAAAGGAAGCTTTCTCAGGTTTGGGGCAGATAAAACAATTCGATGAAAGTTATACGGCATCTACTGATGATAAATATGCTTGTGAGATTCGTGTAATTACTCCGCCAGAAGGTAAAGACCCTGATGAATATGTCAGAAGTGCAGGTGCTGAGGCCTATTTTAAGCATACAGAGCATGCACCGCTTCTCGTGGATTTTGAGATTAATCAAATATTAAAGCAAAAAAATGATGCTGATACTCCTGTCAAGAAAGCTAATTTGGTAAAAGAGTTGATACCAGTTTTATCTGAAATAAAAAATTTGATTATTAGGGCTGAATATGTAAAAATGGTAGCTTCTACACTTAATGTAGAGGAAACTGCGATTAATGCTTCTCTTAAAAATGTAGGTACAGAATCTCAAATTTTTAATGTAAATGTTAATCCAATTGTAACAAAAACTTCAAATATCGCTGAAAAAACGCAAAAAAATTTATTGAGCCTTTATTTAGTATATGACAGTCAGTTTTCATTTACCCAACTTAGTGAGTCGATAAAAAATGTAGAATTTACAGAAAAAAGATTAATAATTGTTAAAAATACAATTGACAAATTAATATGTACCGTAAATAATGTAAAGGCATTAATCGAAGGTTTGTTCACAGAATTTGTGGAAGATGAAGAAATGAAGTCGATTATTACAGATTTGGTTTGTATAGCAGAACCATTTCAAAGCCTTTCCCCACAAGATTTTAAGCTTGTAATAAATGAAAATATAAAGAAATTGGAACAATGTTCAAGAGAAAATGAACGAACAAAATTAAGGAACCTATATAATAATGTTAATGATGATGAAAATGAAGCATTAAAGGTTCAGATGCAACTCAGAGATAAGATAAATAATAGACGGAAATCGGAGATAATTAATGAACAAGAAAAGACAACCAAATAGTTCAGTTGTAAGCATTATTGATGAAGGCAATTCAATGGAAATGTTGAATCAAAAGCCTGAAGAAGATTTAACTACAAATCCTGCAACACCATACATGCATGTAGAGATTAGCACTGATAGTATTGAAGATATTGTTACTGCTAAGATGGACGGAAATAGTAAAATCGCAATGGAAGATATGTATTCAATGGAACCTGCAGAACCGGTTCAAGATACAAGAGCCTTAGATGTTCCCAAAGGTATTGCTATTGATGATCCTGTAAGATTATATCTTAGAGAAATTGGTCGTATTAAATTGTTATCTGCAAGTGAAGAAATTGATCTTGCAAGAAAAATTATTCAAGGTGGTACTCCCGGAGCTATCGCAAAAAGAAAACTTGTTCAAGCAAACCTTAGATTAGTTGTAAGTATTGCTAAAAAATATGTCGGAAGAGGTATGTTGTTTTTAGACCTTATTCAAGAGGGTAACTTAGGTTTAATCAGAGCTGCTGAAAAATTTGACCATGAAAGAGGATTTAAGTTCTCAACTTATGCTACTTGGTGGATTAGACAAGCTATTACAAGAGCTATTGCTGACCAAGCTAGAACTATAAGAATTCCTGTTCACATGGTTGAAACTATTAATAAGCTTAAAAAAGTTACAAGAAGATTAGCACAAGAACTTTCTAGAAAACCGACAGAAGATGAATTGGCTGTTGAAATGAATGTTACTATTCCTAAGCTAAGAGAAATTATTAAGATTGCTCAAGAACCTTTGTCTTTGGAAAC
>JAGOIO010000036.1 GCA_017995595.1 bacterium
AATATAGACTGGTTCGAGACTTCAGGCTACTTAGTTGGAATATCCATGGAAAAAACATGCACTTTTCTGGTAAATAACTGGTAATTCCGGTAAATACAGTCAATTCGCTAAAATCAGCCTCAATCGAGCACAAAAACTAAAACACAGGCAGTCGGAAAAGACTTCAAATGTCCGGAATAAACCCCACTAAAAAAGAGACCTCTAAAGGTCTCTTTTTTAATGGTGCCGATGGCCGGAGTCGAACCGGCACGTGGGGTGAACCACACCAGATTTTGAGTCTGGCACGTCTACCAATTTCATCACATCGGCATTTTTCTATTCAATTTTAAACTTTTGTTTTGCTTTGTGATGAAATTGCCTTATCTTACTACCTCAATCGGGCTTCGCTGTCTCCGATTTCGGTTTGTCATCACATCGGCATTTTTCTATTCAATTTTAAACTTTTGTTTTGCTTTGTGATGAAATTGACTTATCTTACTACCTCTATCGGGCTTCGCTGTTTCCGATTTCGGTTTGTCATCACATCGGCATTTATTGCTTTTATTTGTTTCTATAATTTAAACTCTATAAAAACAACAAGTTACTTTTCAATATTATCAAAAACATTTCAAATTTCAAATACTATTTTTAATTTTTCTAAAAATATCTTAAATTATACCCGTATAAGCCTTTATTTTTACCAAAAATAATTTTATTTTTAATAAGAATGAGGAGAGTTTTATGACAAAAATTTTTAAAATTACGTTCATTTTGGCATGTGCAATAATTATGAACACGTTACCTGTGCATGCCGGAATTTTTCAGGGAATTGTTGCAAAAGATGGTATTAGTGGACAAAACAGAGTTGTTGATTCAGAAACTAACGCACCGATTACTCGAGCAAAAGTAACACTTCCACAAAAAGGATTAAAGACTTATACGGACAACAACGGTAAATTTAATTTAAACACTAATTTAAACGGAGACACTATTTTATCTGTAGAAAAACAAGGTTACAAACCATTTTCAATGACTATTAATCAAAATACATTAACAAAACCTATTATTCTTGGTATTGAAAAATCAAATCCACATGACATAAAAATAGAATCAGGAATGATACATTTGGGAGATGATAATTATTCAGCGACATCTGCAAATGCGGGGGATTTTCAAGTAAAATCTGTTGGACCGTATTACTCAAAAGAATTTAAAATTCCATCAGCATCAAACAATCAATACCTGGTAATCGGTTCTATTATAGGAATTGATACAGCTATGGCAAAGAGTATGGGACAAAATAAAATTCTTAACGCTTTTGCTTCCGCACCTGAAATTTATTTTAACGGTAATAAAATTGCAGACATACAATTAAATGGAGATAGCCAAAAAATTCACTTACCGCAAAATCTTATAAGACCAAATCAAAACAATGAAGTTACAATAAAAACAGGCAGAAATCTTATGCAAACAGCTTATACTGATTATGATGATATAGAATTTATGAATTTATCAATAGAAAGTAAATAATAAAAAGTTGCAAATTATTTTGCATTATTCAAATAATCTTGAAAAGTTTTCTTTTCGACATAATATCCGCAACCTTCATGGAGTTTCGCAGGAAATTTTATGAATCTTTGCGGATATTTTTTGCACATACCAAGCCTTTTTTTATAAACTGTACACAAACCCTCTTCAGAAACATATTTGCATGCAAATATTAAATTTCCGTCCTCATCTTTTCCTCTTATATAAAATCTTTTATAAGAAGGAAACAAAGCTTGCATAAATTTGAATTCTTGCTCGGTATATGTATCAAAACTATACATGTAACGACAACATTTACCACATTTTTTGCACTCGCCTTTTATCTCGTAACGCACTTTCTCAGGCACAAAGTAGGATTTTATTTCATTTATCATTGAAGTAATTAAGTTAAACATGCTTTACAATTTGTCCTTTTAATTTGTTTATTTGTTAGAATTTATATGTTAACAGATAATATTATACTATAGATGAGAGAAAATATATGTCAGATTTTAGAGTTCCAAGAAGAATTAAAAAAGCAAAACGCACAATCAATCCGGAGTTTAAAAGTGTTGTAATTTTCGTTATTTCAGCATTTTTAGCCGCAATTTTTGCATTCAAATTATATTTGGTTTCACTACCTCCAATTAAAAATTTAAAAGAATTTAAGCCAAATATCGTTACAAAATTTTATTCACAAGACGGTGAGGTAATAAAAACTTTTACCGCATTTACATTCAAGAAAGTAGATTTGTCAGACATGCCTGACGATTTAAAGAAAGCAATTATTGCAACCGAAGATAAAAACTTTTATCATCACCCCGGTTATGATTTAACAGGTTTAATTCGTGCAAACGTTGCAAACCTTGTTGCAGGACATGTTGTTCAGGGTGCAAGTACAATAACCCAACAACTTGCAAGAATATTATTCTTGTCTAATGAAAAGACATACACAAGAAAAGTTAAAGAATTAGTAATTGCTTCAAGAATTGAAAAAACAATACCAAAAGATAAAATTCTTGAAATGTACTTAAATAATGTTTATTTAGGTTCAGGTGCATACGGTGTTGCAGGGGCCGCTGACGTATATTTTAACAAGAAATTAAGTCAATTAACACTTGCTGAATGTGCGTTAATAGCTGGTTTGCCTCAAGCACCATCAGTTTATTCACCGTTCCATGATCCAAAACTTGCAAAAGAACGTAGAAACCAAGTTTTAAAAAGAATGTTGACAATGAATTACATTACGCAAAAACAATATGAGCAAGCATGCAAAGAAAGACTTCATTTAAACCCCCTGCCCGAAGTTTATACGCTAAATAAAGCCCCTTATTTTTGCGACTACGCAATGAAAGAGCTTCAAGCGTTAGGTTTTGATGATGTAGATATTGCTCAAGGCGGATATAAGATTGATACAACTCTTGACTATAAAACTCAACAAAAAACTAACACTGCAATAATAAATGAAATGAGAGGTTGGGGACTTAGAAGAGCTAAACAACAAGCCGCAGTCTTTTCATTCAGCCCTGTTGACGGAAAGATTTTAGCTTACGCAGGTGGTAAAGATTACTCTCAAAGTCAATATGATAGGGTAACTCAAGCGGTAAGACCACCGGGTTCATCTTTTAAGCCGTTTATTTATGCAGCAGCAATAGAAAAAGGATTAAGACCTAATGATACATTAGAAGATAGACCTTTAAGAATTGGGGATTGGTCTCCAAGAAACTATGGCGGACGTTACAGAGGTAATATCCCTGCGTATAAAGCTTTGATGATTTCTTCAAACGTTTGTGCGGCAAGACTTATACAATCTACAGGAGTTAGAGCAGTAATAGAAATGGCTCGTTCACTTGGAATTTCAACACCATTAGAACACGATTATACTATCGCACTAGGTTCAAACGGCGTAAAACTGTTTGAAATGACAAGAGCTTACGGTGCTTTTGCAAATGGTGGTTTTAAAGTCGATCCGTATTCAATCCAAAAAGTTGAAACTTCACGAGGAAAAATCATTTATGAAGCACCAAGTGCAAGAATGCAAAGGTCAATAAATGCAAATACAGCAGCTATTTTAACAACAATGTTAAGAACAGTTCTAATAAGTGGTACAGGTCGTGCAGCTAACATTGGAAAACCATCAGCAGGTAAGACCGGAACAACTGATGATTCAAAAGATGCTTGGTTTGTCGGTTATACTCCTAGTGTAGTTACAGGGGTTTGGGTTGGAAATGATGACAATACAACAAATGGACATGTAACAGGTGGTACTGTTCCTGCTCTTATTTGGAAAGATGTTATGAAAGAAGCAACTAAATCTTTTGGTGATGAAGACTTTAATTACCCTCAAATTGAACTGAGAGGATATGATAATACAAAATTATATGGTGCTGACACAATAAAAACAACATCAAAAATGGCAGAGGATAAGCCTGTAGCCGTTGGACAAAATGTTGAAGAAGACTCAATTACAGATGAACCTGTGGATTCAGAAGAAGATGCACCAACACCTCAACCAACAAGAAATACATCTTCACAAAGAACTCGTACAGCTTCAAGACCTGCAACACCAAAAGCAGCTCCTATGGCACCTGTTCCAATGGCTTCACCAACGGATATGGGTGAGTAGAGTAAACATAAATAAATTATTAATTAAAAAATCTATTTATGATAAAATTTAGATATATGTAAAAGATAAAGAGGATTAATAAATGGCAAACGAAACCAAAAAAGAATCAATGTCTCCAAAGGAAACAATCAGACAAGCTAGAATACAGAAATTGACAGATTTAGCAGATAAAGGAATTAATCCATATCCTTATTCTTATAATAAAACTGCTAATGCTCAAGAGCTTCAAGATAAATATAAAGACTTGCCTGCTGGAGAAGAAACAGAAGATGAATACGCTGTTGCCGGTCGTATAATGGCAATGAGAAATACCGGAATGTTCATAGATTTGATGGACGCTTCAGGAAAAATTCAAATATTTTGCCACAAAGAATTTATGGATATAGATAAAGTAAAAACTCTAAAATTAATTGATATCGGAGATATCGTTGGTTTTAAAGGTACAATCAGAAGAACTCCACGTGGAGAGTTATCTATAAAAGCTACTGATTATACACTTTTATCAAAAGCATTACTATCTTTACCTGAAAAGTTTCACGGATTAACTGATGTTGAAACTCGTCATAGACAAAGATATATTGATTTAATCGTAAATGAATCATCAAGAGATACTTTGAGAAAGAGAAGTTTGATTATACAAAAAATCAGACAATATTTAACAGAGAGAGGATTTTTGGAAGTTGAAACTCCAATGCTTCACCCACAAGCCGGCGGAGCTAATGCAAAACCTTTCATCACTCACCACAACGCTCTTGATATGGATATGTTTTTAAGAATAGCTCCTGAGCTTTATTTAAAAAGACTTATGGTTGGCGGTTTATCAGAAAAGATTTTTGAAATTAACAGAAGTTTCAGAAATGAGGGATTAGACCTTAGACACAACCCCGAATTTACAATGATGGAATTATATCAAGCTTACGTTGATTACAATGATATGATGACATTAGAAGAAAATTTGGTAAGTTCTATCGCTCAAGAAGTTTTAGGAACAATGAAAATCACTTATGATGGAAAAGAAATAGATTTAACTCCACCATGGGATAGAAAAACAATGATAGGTGCAATCGAAGAATATACAGGCATTGATTTTAATACATACATTACACCTGCAGAAGCTTCTAAAAAGGCACTTGAAATTGGTGTTGAAGTTGAAGAAGGCGACAATTGGGGACAAATTTTGGATAAGATTTTTGAAGAAAAAGTTGAACCAAAACTTATTCAACCGGTTCACATCATTGATTATCCAAGAGAAATTTCACCTTTGGCAAAAGTTCACAGAGATAATGAAAGATTGACCGAAAGATTTGAAACAAGAATAAACGGTTGGGAAATTGCAAATGCATTCTCAGAACTTACAGACCCGATAGACCAAAGAGCAAGGTTTGAAGCTCAAGCCAGAGCAAAAGCTGCAGGAGATGAGGAAGCTTGTGATATTGATGAAGACTTCATAAACGCTCTTGAATACGGTATGCCACCAACAGGAGGTATGGGAATAGGTATAGATAGAGTTGTAATGCTTCTTACAGATTCGCAAAGCATAAGAGAAGTTATAGCTTTCCCTACAATGAAAAAATTACAAAAGTAATATACACATATATAAAAAGCCTTAGAAATAAGGCTTTTTTAATGCATAATAAGAAAGGAATAAGATGAAAAATACAGTTGTTGTCGGAGCACAATGGGGAGACGAAGGAAAAGCAAAAATCACGGATTTATTAGCTACAAAAGCTGATTTTATAATAAGATATCAAGGCGGTTGTAACGCAGGTCATACTGTTGTAACAGATAACAAAACTTTTAAATTTCACCTTGTTCCATCAGGAATTTTATATGAAGGAAAAACTTGCTTCATCGGTGCAGGAACTGTTATACACCCTGAGACATTTAAAGAAGAAACTGACGAACTTATAAAACAAGGAATTTCGCTTAAAGGTTTAAAAATCAGCCCTTTAGCTTCAATTACAATGCCTTATCATATTGATGTTGACGGACTTAGAGAGAGCAAAGCAAAAAGTGGAAAAGGTAAAATCGGAACAACAAAAAAAGGCATCGGACCTACTTATGCTGACAAAATAGGACGTTTTGGTTTTAAAATTGAAGATTTGTATTCAAAAGAAGCACTTGAGAAAAAAATTGAAATAAATTTGCCACTAAAGAATAAGATTTTAAAAGAAGTTTACGGACTTGAAGAATATAAAGCAGAAGATATCGTAAAAATTTGTGAAAAATATGCTGAAATTTTCAAGCCTTATGTTGATTTTGATTGGCAAAGAGATTTAATGAATGCAAAAGCAAAAGGTGAGACTATATTATTTGAGGGTGCACAAGGAATAATGCTTGATATAGATTATGGAACATATCCTTATGTTACGAGTTCAAACCCTATTGCAGGAGGAGCTTGTACTGGTAGCGGATTTGGACCAAAAATGATTGACGAAGTTGTCGGAGTTTCAAAAGCATATATAACTCGTGTTGGCGAAGGACCTTTTGCAACAGAATTGACAGACGAAGTTGGAGACAGAATAAGAAATGTAGGACACGAATTTGGAACAACAACAGGTCGCCCTCGTCGTTGTGGTTGGTTTGATGCAGTTGTAGCAAAATACGGAGTTTTAGTCGGTGGGCTTACTACTATGGCAATCACAAAGCTTGATGTTTTTGATGATTTTGATGAAATAAAAGTTTGTATAGCATACAAAGACACAAGAAACGTTAAGATTTCAGAGACTTATCCGACAAATGTTTTTGAACACAAATACTATGAGCCTGTTTATGAAACACATAAGGGTTGGAAAACTGATATTTCGAAATCTAAAAAATATGAAGATTTGCCTGAAAATGCAAAAAAATATTTAACAAGACTTGGAGAATTAATAGGTATTCCTATTTCTATAATAAGCGTAGGTCCTGATAGAGAACAAACAATTATTCTTTAATATTGTATATAAACATTTCAAAAGCTCCTAAAAATATTAGCAAAAAATATTTTTAGGAGCTTTTATTGTCTTGTAATATTTTAATGAGGAAAAAAAAATGCAAATAAAAGGTTTATCAAAAGAAGTTTCATACATATTAAAGAATCCACCAAAAGATATGAAAATAATTAATACATGGCAATTTAGCGGACAAAAACCTCACGCCTTACAACTTGCAAAAAACAGTATTCAACCAAATGGAACAAAACTAAATAAAATTTTAACTATATATGGTAACGATGCAATAACGATTGAAACCGAAAGAACTTTACCTGACGGGAGCAAAAGATACAGTATCGGCACAAGATTCCCTAACAAATCATCTAAATATTATTCTTCAGACGTAATCAATTCTTATTGCAAAACTGCTCAAGATAAGAATTTTTACGGTAACCCTGAAGCAAAAAAATTCAATCTTGAAGCATAAGTATAAAATTTAAAAACAATAAAAGGCTCAATATTAAATATTGGGCCTTTTTTGTTAAAAAATTAATCTAAATATAATTTTTATAGTAAAATATAGGTATAGTAACTAAAAATAAAGAATAGAGGTATAAATGGGAAAAGTTGCATTAATTACAGGAATAACAGGTCAAGACGGTTCTTACTTAGCTGAACTGTTACTAAATAAAGGATATGAAGTTCACGGAATGAAAAGACGTGCTTCTTCATTTAACACCTCAAGAATAGACCATTTATATCAAGATATTCATAATAAAAATTTAAAATTCAAATTACATTATGGCGATTTGACAGACAGCACAAACATTATCAGACTTATACAAGAAATTCAACCTGATGAAATTTATAATTTAGCAGCACAATCACATGTAAAAGTTTCTTGGGATTGCCCTGAATATACTGCAAATTCAGATGGATTAGGAACATTAAGACTTTTAGAAGCAATAAGAATTTTGGGACTTGAAGGTAAAACTAAATTTTATCAAGCTTCAACATCTGAACTTTTCGGACTTGTTCAAGAAACTCCACAAAGAGAAACAACTCCGTTTTATCCTCGTTCTCCTTATGCTTGTGCAAAGCTTTACGCATATTGGATTACTGTAAATTACAGAGAAAGTTATAAGATGTTTGCCGTTAATGGAATTTTGTTTAACCATGAAAGTCCAAGACGTGGCGAAACTTTTGTTACAAGAAAAATCACAAGAGCCGCAGTTAGAATTAAGCTTGGAGTTGAAGAAAAATTATTCTTAGGTAATCTTGATGCAAAGAGAGACTGGGGACACGCAAAAGACTATGTTGAAGGAATGTGGAGAATTTTACAACAGGATAAACCAGAAGATTTTGTTTTAGCGACAGGTGTTACAACAACAATTCGCCAATTCTGTGAAATGGCTTTTGCTGAACTTGGAATTAATCTAAAATGGCAAGGCAAAGGTGTTGAAGAAAAAGGTATTGATTCAGCAACAGGCAAAGTTTTAATTGAAGTTGACCCTCGATACTTCAGACCAACAGAAGTTGATTTACTTTTAGGCGACCCTGCAAAAGCATTGAAAAAGCTTGAATGGAAACCTGAATATAATTTGCAATCTCTCGTAAAAGAAATGATTGAAGAAGATATGAAAGAAGCTCAAAAAGAGGTATTCTTGAAAAAAGGCGGATATAAAGTTTTAGTTCCGCAAGAATAGTAAAGAATATAATTATAGAAAGAAGTTAGTAAGTAATGAAAAAAGATGACAAAATTTTTGTAGCAGGACATCGTGGCCTTGTAGGCTCTGCAGTTTTAAGAAAATTAAAAGAAAAGGGCTATACAAATATAATTACAAAATCACATAAGGAGTTAGATTTGACAAATCAGGCTCAAACAGAAGCATTCTTTGAAAAAGAAAGACCTGATTACGTATTTTTAGCAGCTGCAAAAGTTGGTGGAATTATTGCAAACCAAACTTATCCAGCAGAGTTTATTTATAAAAATTTAACTATAGCGACCAATGTTGTAAATTCTTGCTATAAATACGGAGTTAAAAAACTTTTGAATATGGGTTCATCTTGTATTTATCCAAAATTTGCACCTCAACCTATGAAAGAGGAAGCTCTTCTTTCCGGAAAACTTGAAACAACAAACGAGGCTTATGCATTGGCAAAAATTTGTGCAATTGAGCTTTGCAAACATTACAATAATCAATATGGGACAAATTATATTTCTGTAATGCCAACTAACCAATATGGCGAGGGTGATAACTTTAATATGCAAACAGCTCACCTTCTTCCAATGTTGATGAGACGTTTTCATCTTGCAAAATTACTTGAACATAATGACTTTGAAACAATAAGAAAAGATTTGAAAAAATACCAGTTAGGTTGGGGAATTGATGAGAAGTTAGATATAAATTCTGATGAATCAATTAAAGAATGTTTGTCCGAGATTGGCGCATATTC
>JAGOIO010000175.1 GCA_017995595.1 bacterium
TCCGTATATTATTTGGATAGTACTATTAATTTTCTAAAGACAAAAGGTCTGGTGCCTAAAGGTAGTTTTGAAACGGCCGCAACCAACTACAAACAGGCTGCAAACAACTTACGCAAAGAGATCGCAAAGTTTCTTGTAGATTATCAAGATGACAACTGGGATGATTTTGCTGATTTGGAACAGATGATAACTGAGAAGAAATTTACCGATAGGGAAAAAGTTTTTAAAAAACAATATGAAAAATAAGTTAGTTATGGAACGAAATAAATTTGAAAAAGCGAAAGCAATAAACGAAAAGTTGGAAGAAATTTCTTTATTTAAAAAATACATTGATGAAAATCAGTCTTATATGGCGATCGTTAAATCAAGTGAACACACAATCTATCCAACTCCATTAGCTCACTTTGTAATGTTAAAAGATGAGTTGATAAGATTTATGGAAATACAAGAAGAAAAACTAAAAAAAGAATTTGAGGAATTATAATAAAATAATTTGCTTACATGAAAATTAGTTTGTATATTTGTAAACGTTAAACAATTAAAAAGTAAATGTTATGGCATTAGAAAATTACGAAATTAAACAAGTTGAAGCAGTAGAAATTCAACAGATTGATTCATTTGAACGGGCAAACGTAGATATTCAAGTATCAACAGCAAAAAACTTTCCACGTAATTTAGCAAGGTGTAAAAACAATTCAATTGCACTTGTAACAATGGATGAAGAAACAGCAAGAAGCTGCTCGTATGCATTGCCACGTGGAAATAAGCCTATCACAGGGCCATCAGTTCATTTAGCCAGAATTTTAGCACAACAATACGGGAACATTAGAGCCGAGTCTAAAGTTGTTGAAATTAACGATAAGCAGATTGTTTCTCGTGGTATGGCTTGGGACTTGGAGAACAATTATGCTGTTTGCTTTGAAGTTAGACGGTCAATCATAGGTAGAAATGGACGCTACAACGATGACATGATAGCTGTTACCGGGAATGCCGCAAACGCTATTTCTTACCGTAACGCTGTGTTAGCTGTTATCCCTAAAGGAATTACAGACGCAGCTTATAAGGCAGCTCAGGAGCTTATAACAGGCGATCTATCAGACCAAACAAAGTTGGTTGCAAGACGTAAGAAGGCAATTGATTATTTCCTATCTCAATATGGAATTACAGAACAGGAAGTTTTAAAGTTGATTGCAAAAAATACGGTTGAACAAATAGGTCCTGACCAGATAGCTGTTATGTTGGGGATCCAGCAGTCCTTAAAGGACGGAGATACAACTGTGGACGAACTGTTAAAGGATGTGAGAAGCAAGTCTGACAAAGTTAAAGACATATTAAATCAGAATAGCAATGATTGAGCAGGGTTCAATTGAATGGCATAGGCAGCGCATAGGTATGTTTACAAGTAGTCATTTGGGAGACCTTATGACTACAAGTAAAACAAAAGGTCAAGAGTTCGGTGATACGGCAATGGCTTATATTTACAAGATAGCAGCTGAACGTACGACAAGAAAAGAGTTCTTAGAAGGTGCCGGGTTTGAAATGTATTTGGATAGGGTAAATCAAACATCAAAGCCTATACGCTGGGGCAATGATTTTGAAGATTCGGCACGTGAAGAGTTTAGCAATTTAATCGGTTTAACTGTTAATAAAGCAGAATTTGTTAAAGTTAACGATCACTTTGGCGATAGCTCAGATGGGTGGTTTGAAAATTCGGAAGAAGCGATTATCCCTATTGAAATCAAATGCCCGGCACCAGCAACATACAAGCGTTACCAGCAGATGAAAAATGGTATTGATTTGCTTGATTGTTCAAAAGAGACGAAAAATTACTATTACCAATGCCAGGGACACATGATTGCTTACGGTTCAGATTATTGCAATTTTATTGCGTACGACCCGATGCAGTTTAATCCGATTCATTCGGTAATTGTAGAGCGTGATAATGCTTTGATTGAACTGATTGAAGAACGTCTTTTAAAGGCAAATGAGTTGGTTAATGAAATTAATAATTATAAACAGAGTTGAACCATGAGAAAAAATATAGAAAATTTTGAACTTACTTATAAACAAATAAAAGCATGTGAGGATATAGCTAAGGCTTTTAAAAAAGCCGGGAAGGAAGGCGTTTGTTTTCTTGCTAAATGTTCAACAATATGTGCCTATCAAAAGAAAGCGATAAAGCACGCTGTACCACTGCATAAAACCTCTGATTTTGGCGAAACAATACCGTTTTATCCAATTACGGGGTGCATTAATGATTCTGGGGCTGATGATATGGAGCATTTTCCAAAAGGTTTTATAGATGAAGATGAAAATGAAGAATAAAAGTTCAAATACGAACATAAATAAACTGCACATTATGAAAGCATTAAAAGTAAAATTTAAAGATGTTGTTTCGGCAACAAACATTATATCAGACCACGGAATTTTAGATAATAATCTTTTTCAGACAGCATCTAACTACTGGCTGATTACAGGCAAGGAGAATGTTATCGAAAAAGAAATTAACAGATACTTCGGGATATTTGGTGTTCAGTATGAAATTGAGGAAATACAAGAATCGTAATAAATAAATAAAATAAACATGAAAGAATTAATTGAAAAATTTATTGCAAGAATATTATTTGCAGCGTTTATAATTGTAATGTTAGATATGATATTTGTTTTTACTATAATAATTATTGATAGCATTAATAATACTGAATTGTTTAATAAATATAATGAAATTGCAACAAACTTATTAGTATTTGGGGCAATAGTTGCAGCCATTTCTTCTTCTTCAATTATTTTTATTAACATTAAGGATATATGGAACAGTCTGAAATAAATAAATATTGCGGTTGGTGCGAAAAATACAACACTCAAGAATGTAACGAGTTGTTTGTCCAGCCTGATAAAGAAGATGTCTGCGAAAATTATGAGTATGGTTTACCGTTTAAT
>JAGOIO010000176.1 GCA_017995595.1 bacterium
CAAAGCATTGAATTTGAGGAGTTTTAATATTTTCAACACGCAAATTTACAAGACAATTATCATTTTTTAAAGAAAGATTTGAACCGCCATCAGCAGGTTTTATAAGCCACTTTGTAGCCTTATCCAAGGAATTTTTGGAAACTTGTGTCAAACTCATCTCAATAGATTCAGGCGAAGCTATACGAAAAAACAGCATCAAAAATTGTAAAATTCTATTGTTTGAATTTGAATACATTATTTTTCGATATACAAGATAAGCTCTTAAGGCTATAAGGAAAAATCCCAATATCAAAAGAATCATCGCTTGCCAAAGTGGCGGATATAAAAGATTTATCAATTGAAAATCAGAAGAATCCAAACTACCTCCTTTTAGGTGTAAAGTTTTAACTTCCGATATCATAGCATAATAAACGTATCTTGTACAGATTTATCACTACAAATTTTGTTTATAAACTTTTTTTGAAGCCTTTTCTATATTAGGAGTATCAATTTCAAATACATGGACTCTTGCAGCACCCAAATCAACTTTTAATTCATTATTATCTGCTTGGATTTTACTGTGTTGACCATAACTTGGTAGTAAGTTTTTCAATTCCTGATTTGCTTTTAATGTTGGAACTTTTATTACAGCAGAAATATTTCTATCAATATTTTTGTTAGCGACAACGAGTAAGGTTTTACCGTTCAAATGTCTTGCATAAGCTATAATTTGGTCATCAGGATCTTTTGCTTTGTCCAATTCAATAAATGAGCCTTTTGTAATTACATCTTGATACTTATCACGCATTTCAAAAGATTTTTCTAAGAATTTGCCGATTTCAGGATTTTCGCCACCCGGTTTTCTTGACAAATTGAAAATATCAATCATACCGTGATTTAAGTGCATAAATTCAGATTCAGTAAAAGATTCTTTTGCTCTTTGACCTTCAAACTTATAAAGATATTTATCACCAGTTTGGAAACCGTCAACGATATAAGGATTTACCATAGGTAAAGTTGCTTGTAAACCTGAAGTCAAATTGCAATAATCAACACCACCATTAAACATAGGAGACATATCATCATGTGTTGCAAAAGAACCTATTAAAGACTTGCCCTTATTGTATTTTTTGCTCATTTCCAAGTTATCTTCAATATACTTATTAAACTCATGAGCATTACTCCATTCATGGAAAATGTGGAATTGTCCATAATAAGAATCAAACCCGGCTTTTAACAAATCTTCAGGTCTATCATAAGGCATATTCGCCATTGGAGAAGCATCTTCATAAGTATAAGTTTCTGCAAGCCAAGCAAACTGAGGATCTTTTTTATGTGAGTATTTAATTAAATCGTCCCAAAATTCAGGAGGTTTTGCACGTGCAACGTCAGCTCTGATACCATCAACACCATCTTCTATACAATTATCAACGACTCTTTTGTGCATTTCTAAAAGAGGTTGATTCAATGTTCTTTTTGTTTCATCTTCAAATGGATTAAACATTCTAATATCTTCCCAACCTTGAGGAATTTTTGCAGTTCCGTCTTTCTTTCTTGCCATTAATTCAGGGCGTTCGTTAAATAAATCTACTGCAGCACAACTTGGTAAATCAAGCATAACCTTAATTCCACGTTTATGACATTCATTTACGAAGTTTTTGAATTCTTCTCTTACTGTTCTTGAATCATTCTTGTCATCTAACATAGGGTCAATTTCTAAATAATTTGCTGTTGCATAAAGAGAACCTGCTGTTCCTTTTGCATTATCTTTACCCGGTTTAAATATTGGCAAAACATGAAGAGTATTAAATCCGTTAGCCTTAACCTCATCTAATCTTGCAATAGCATTGTTAAAATTACCTGATGTTTCACCAAGATTTAATTGAACTATATCATCACCATTTTTATCATCAGCATTAAAAGTTCTTGGAATCATAGCCAAAATTTTTGCTTGATTATTTTGGAACATTTCTCTTAAATTATTTTTATAAGGAGCTTCTATCTTATCTGTAGAAGTAACTTCTGCACTCTTTTTAACTACAGGAGCATTTATAATTGCACTTGCTTGTAAGAACTTGAACAAAGGATTATTATCTGTACTTTTTACAGTAGCAGAAGTATCTGTACCTTGAGCTTTTTCAGGTGCTTTTACTGACTGTTTTTGAACATTTACTACAGGTTGAGATGCATTTAATATAATTGGCATATTTTACCCCTTTTTACTAACCTTTTTTGTTCCTACTGCTTTTTCGTTATTTTTTCCAAAGAATAATTGTGAAACAACTGTTATTCCTAATAAAATTCCACCTGCTACTGAGAATTTTTTCAACCAAGTTTTTGAATTAAATTTCTCATTTGCAATACTTGTAATACATTCGTCTAAGGTTTGTCCCATATCATTAAATCTACTGTTAGATGTTGAAAAATATTTTTTCAACGCATGAGGTGCTTTATAATATTCTGTTTCTGACAAACCTGAATTATGAAGTTCTTTTGACAAATTCTTTAAATCATCAATACTATTAACGTTTGAAACACCTGCCATTTGCATTAATTCTTGTAATGAATTTGCTTTTTCATAAGGTTTATAACCCTTAAATAAGTCTTTTACTTCATCAAAGTTCTTACAATTTTGGATTGACTCATGGCGATTATTTCCGATTGAATTTACGAAATCAAAATCTGTCGTTGTTAGAGGCTCTTTTGTTTCCGGTGGAGTACAACTGAAACCGTCATAAATTTTTGCTCTGTAATTGTTTATTTCTTTACTTAAATTCTTTCCTAGAATTTCATTAGTATCTTTGTCTAATGCTGTATTATAGATGAAATTCATACTGTTTTTATAAAACTTAGTATCATAATTAATTTCAACTGCATTTTTTGGAACTTCATAAGCTTTTCCATTATCAAGAACTTTTCCGCCTTTTACAACGACATCTTCATATTTTAAATTA
>JAGOIO010000037.1 GCA_017995595.1 bacterium
TTATCTGTTGTTGTATTTGTTGTTGACTGAGTATCTGATGTAGTATTTGTTTGTTGTTGAACAGGTACTTGTTGGTATTGATATCCTGCTTGTGGTTGTTGATAGTATCCTGTCATCATTGATTGGTATGGATTTGATAAACCAAACAATCCTCTAAAATGATTTTCTACTGCAAATGCTAAATTTACGGCTGCTCCTGCATCTGCGGCTGGAGGACAAAATATTCCACCAGGGTGAATTGAATTCCATGCTGCATCTGATGCTGCACTTGTAAATTGGGCTTCTGAACCATTAGGATAGCAACGTGCCGGATTTAATAATTGATTCATTGCTGATACATCTGAATTCGTCATTCCTTGTTGAGGATATCCATAAACAAACGGATTTACAGGGTATTGAGCCTGTGGAGCTTGTGGAACCTGCGGATAGAATGGTTGTTGTGCATATTGATAAATCTGTTGAGGTGATGGAACACCATATTGCATTTGTGGTTGTTGCATTTGCATTTGATTCATTCTTTTTTCTGTTGAGATATCATATAATGAACCTAATGAAAAATCTTTTTGTGTGCCAAATTTTACTTTGCTGCCTTCTTTTGCATAATCAGCTCTTATTTCTTTAGCACCTGTAGCATTTCTGTCTTGATAATTTGAGAACAAATTGTTTTGAAGTTCTTGCTTTGTAAATTTACTTGTATCGCCAAAAGCACTTACTACATCATCTCTTGTTAAGCCATCGCCGTTTGCATCGGTTACGGTAATTGAAGAAACAATTTCGCCTTTATTGTTTGCTTTTTTTAGCGTATAAGAATCACCTTTTACAATTAAAAATGTTCTGTCTGAAACTTCTTTTGTCATTTCATGTATCCTCATTTTATACTCGTATTTATATAAAAACATTTTGTAGTTAAAAATTGCATAAAAAGTATATACTTTTTACATAAAAGGCTAAAATCCAGTCATATCAACAAATTTATATTAAGTTTTGTTAACAAAAGAAGCTTGTTTTTGTATTAAGATATATATGTGAAACGTTTTCTACATTTTATAGAGATAATCAGCTTATTTATATTTGTTGTTTTGCTCCTCAATTTGAACATTGAGGCAAAAGCTCAACAAACAGTTTTTAGCGTACCTAGTGCAGATGTAACACCAAAAGGCAGAGTTTTTTTAGAACAAGAAAGCTCTTTTAGAGGTTGGGGGGAAGATGCGTTTTTCACCTCAACTTCAATAGGCTCTTACGGTATTGGACATAATACGGATTTAGATATTGCATTATTCAATGTTGGAGCTCCAGCAACACACAATATAGCACTTGCAACAGGTTTTAAAACTTCAATTCCTATTGCAAAAGAAAGATTAAAGAATTCAGAATTAAAAATAACCGTAGGTGATGAAGTTCTAACATCTTTACAGGGAAATGGGGTTGGAAATTGGACTTACGTACACTTTAGCGGAAGATTACCCAAACTAAGAACAAGATTAACAGCAGGAGTAAGTTATGGCTCGAAACAAGTTTTTGGAACAAATAATGTTGCTTTTATCGGAGCTATAGAACACCCGATAACAAAGAAACTAACACTTATAACCGATTGGTATTCGGGAAGAGAACATTGGGCAGGATATTTAATGACAGGTTTTAGTTACAGATTTCCAAAAGATAAAACGCTTTATGCTGGTTACCAAATTCCAAATACACCAAACAACGGGGTTTCAGGATTTGTCATTGAATTTTCTAAAATGTATTAATTTAATATTATAAGAATTGTAAAGACATGGTATCAAAACTGTTCAAAAATATTTTTTCATGTTTTGATACAAATGTTAGTGTTTATATGTTATTGTGTAGTAGTCGAAGCTTGGGGTGTAAAGAATGAAAGTTTTAGGAATCGGTGCAAGAAATGTATCCTTTGGAAGAAAGCCTACAAAAGAAGAATCTGTTCAAATGCGTAAGGATATTAATGAAGCTAAACAGTTTTTAGGCGTAGAAGACCAAGCCTTAATTTTACATGGTTCTTGTTTTCCTGTAAAAGACAATGATTTGTACATTGGTTCACCTTTTAATGAAAAAGCTAAAGAAGTTAACGGATTTTTAAAAGATTTTGGATTTGATTCTATTCAACTCGGACCATCTGGTGCTTTAACCGAACGTGGCAATTCTCCTTATGATAGCTCTACTACTTCAGAAAATTACTTATTCAGCGATATGGATAAGCTAACTGGAGAATCTTACGGAAAAATTTTATCAAAAGATGATATAAAATCTGTAACTGATGAAAATTATATTAACACCTCTAATAAAACAGATTTTGATAAAGCAAAAGAAGTTTATAATAAATTATTTGACAAAGCCTATACAAATTTAAAAACAATAACAACACCCGAAACTGAATCTCTAAAAAAAGAATTTTCAGAATATAAACAAAAAAATGATGAGACATTAACTTCAGATGCCATTTACAAGATTTTTGAAAAGAAATTCAATAATTCTGACTGTACAGAATGGCCAGAAGATTATCAAAATCTAAACCTTTATAAAAATGATGAAAAATCTGCAGGGCATAAAAAAGCATGCGAGATGTTTGAAAAAATTTCAAAAGATAATGCAGAAGAAATTGATACATACAAATTTAAACAATTTATTATAAACAGACAAGAACAAGAATTTTTAAAGAGTACACCTGATAAGCTTAAATATATTGCAGATAACACTATAGGAACGTCTTTCCAAACATACTTTGCACACCCTGAAGCATTTTTAAAAGACTTTAGAGTTGGCTGTCCACAAGGTGGAGCTGGCTCACCTGTTTACGGTACAGAACGTGGAGCTAACCAATTTTGGAATATTCCTGTACTAGACCCTAAAAAGCTTTTCAAAAAAGATGGTTCTTTAGATATTGCAGGAAAGATTTTAAACGATAAGTTAGATAAGCTTCTTACTACTTATCAAAATGTAAGAATAGACCATGCTTTAGGTCTTGTAGATGCATGGATTTACAGAAAAGATACAGTAGAAATCAAAAAAGATGCAAGCGGAAACATTTATTACTCAGGAGCTAAAGGTGCAAATATAAGCAAAATGGGTAAAGATAATGCTTTTAATATTTGCGGTTGTAATGAACAACAAGAACAGCTTAGAAAAATAAACAACGAAGTTAAAGAATTACCACTTGTTGACCCTGATGGAAATTATCCAAAGATTTTGGAAAAAATTATAATGCCTTTGGCTGAAAAACATGGCATTGATCCTAAAAAGTTTGTATTTGAAGACTTAGGTTCAATGACAGATACCTTTGCTGACGTATTTTATAAAAAGCTTAATATGCCGGGAATAACAAACATTTCTTGGCAAAGAGGTCAAGGGACTAATTCTGAAAATTACAAACTTATTACAAGTCATGATGATGATATTTTCAGACATATTGCAACAAATCAATATTATGAAAATAATAAGTCAAATGCAATGAATCCTGACTACTTAATCGGTTGGTTATATCCGGATAAGAGTCCGTCAGAACAAGCACAATTTAAAGAACAGTTGTCTTGGGATACAAATCTGAGAGTTAAAACTAAATTCCAAGAACTTGGCAGATGTGCAAAGAAAATGCAAATTACATTCAGCCATTTCTTCGGAACTACAAACCGTTACAATGTTTCAGGTTCTTTTGCTGAAAATAACTGGAAAGCAAGATTAACTCATGACTATCAAGATAAATTTTATAGCTCAATGGAAAAACAAGATTGGCAAGCTATGCCGATTAATATTCCTGAAATGTATGAAAGAGCAGTTATTTCAAAGGGTTATACAGATGAAGCACTTGCAAACCAAAGAGATTCTGCTATTGAAAAAGCAAAAACTATTGCAAGTAAATTAAATCATTGGAAAGAAGTTTTATACGAAAAAACTGCAGATATAGCAACAAGCCTAACTGATACAACTGTTGCCAAAACTCAAATTTCAGAAAACGCTCAAGAAGTTATTGAAACAGTAGCTAAGCCTAAAAGTAAACTTGGCAAAATTATAGCTCTTGCAGCCATAGGTTTAGTCGTACCGCCTACATTAATTCTTTCTACCAAGAAAGCTAAAGAATCAAAAGCTACAGAAAAAGATGTAGCTTAGTATAAAAAAGCTGTTTACATTACGTAATAAATCTTTAGAATAAGCAATTTCTACGAGTTATAAGTTTTTATTATAATATGTGGGAAAGGTTTAGTAAATTATGGTAGCACCTCTAAATTCGCAACAAACGCAACAGACGTTGCAAGTGCCAAATTATTCCGGTGTAAATATACAGATTTTCAATCCATCTGTAAATGCTCCGGGGTCAAATGCCAGCACAAATACAAGTACAACTACGAATACGACAAATCCATTTCCGTTTCAGTCGTATCCGCAACAGTACTATACGCAAGCACCTCAGACGGCACAATCACCTGTGGCTCAGCCTGCACCTGTTGCCCCAGCACCGGTTGAAGAAAAGAAAAAAACAGAAAAAAGAGATATAGTACAATTAACAGACGACTATATTAAAAATCTTGAAATATATTTAAGCAGTCAAAACGCTGATGTTAGAACTCAAGGCGGTCAACAAGTTATCGATAGATTAAAAGAAGATGACTCAAGAAAAAATGATCCGGCATTGAATGCACTTGTAAACAAAATGCTACAAGATCCATCACAAAAAGTAAGACTGATAGGATTATCAGCAGTTGATTCAGGAATTGCATCAGGTAACAGTGAAACTGTTGCGATACTAAATTCAATGCAACAAAAGAGTTCAGGTTTTGGTGAAGATTCACTATCTGCAGCAAATGCCTTACTGAAAATGTCAGCATCAAGGAATACAATACAAAAAGAATTTGAAGTAAAAGACAAACCCAAAAATGATAAAAAAGCAAAGTAAGGTCGTATAAATGAATATTGGAAATGTACTAGCAAAAACAGCAGGCGTTGCAACACTCGGAATAATTGCATACGATGCTCATCATAATGGGAAACACCAATCTATGGTTACTCAAGAGTCCTATAAGGCAAGTAGTCTGACCGATTCTTACTTGAACACTATGGAACAGGAATCACCTAGTATTGTCGTTTCAAAATACAAAAAAGGGTTGTTTAACGTAAACTCTGATGAAAATGTTACAGGATTTTTTACAGGAATAGCAGGATACACAAAAGGCTTTGTAAAAATGTTAGCCAAAGATGTTGTACCTTTATGTCTTGCTCTAGGAACATTTGCAAAACCTGGAGTTATTTCAAAAGGCTCAGCTTTCGGGCTATTAGGCTACGGAATCATTTGCGGAATACAAAATTCAGGTCTTACAAACCCTAAAAGATTATAAATTATATAAGTAATTATATTTTTATCTTTTTAATAATATATTTTTAAAAGAGGTTCTTGAATATATCAAGAACCTCTTTACTATTTATATGGGGTAAGTAATTTATAAGCCTTATATTTCGGCATTTAACTGATTCAAAACAACCTGTTGTTTTGCACCATCAGACATATTTGGCAACTCTTTTGTAACTGCAGCCAAGCCTTCAGCATATTTGCCTTCAAATCCTTTTACAAAGCCTTCAATTCTTGCCTTGCTAGCATCATCAACATACTTTGACGGGTCAATAGAATTAACCCCCTTTGCTGCACCTGCACCCATCAAGGCTGCTGCTGAATTTGCCATATAATCAAAAACTTTATCAGGATTTACACTTGCCTGTTGTCCTGCTTGTTGCTTTGGTTGTTCTGCCTTTTCTTCATCTTTTACTGATGGTTTATTATTGTTAAAAATGTAATTTGCACCTATCCCGGAAGTATTTACATTGATTGGATTAATACTTGTCATAATCTTTTCTCCTATTTGTTATCCCACTCTCTTTATATCGGTATATATTTAATAATCTTTAGCCTTTTGTCCAAATTCGTTTACAAAAATTTACAATAGCTGTTTACAATTAGAAATTTTTGCAAAAAATGAATAGACTTAATTAGTTAAGAAAAATTAAAAAAACTCGTAGTTTTAGCAATTTTTAGGCTTCACATGTTTTATAGCTTCAGGTGGAAATGTATGGTGATAACAATACCAAAAAGTAAATCTGTTTTGACAAATACTACAAGGAGTCAAAGTTATGGGCAAAAAAAATCTTGCCCATCATTTGGTGTTTCTTTAAATGTAACAAATAAAACAGTCCTAAATAAAATTATGAAAATGTCAGATAGTTTCACCTCAGCTCACCAACGTCTTTTTATGGGTGTAACTGCTTTAGTAACCCAACCGATTATTGACTACAAAAATAAAGATGTTGATGGAACAACACGAAAATTTGCGTGTGCAAGAACTATAGCTAAAATTTGTGCAGGTTCATTAACAGGTATAAGCATTCGTTGGCTTTGCATTAAGGCTGCAGACGGATTCTGTAAAACAATAGATACTGAAAAAGAGCTTGCTAAGAAAGCATTAGAAAAGAACAAAACTTATATTCCTAAAACGACGTTTACTAACAGAGAAACATTATTATTACCAAAATTAAGCAGAAAAATAACGCTAAAAGAAGTTAAAAAATATAAAAATGCACTGGGAACAACAGCTGCAACATTTATCATGATAGGAACTAACTTCTTAATAGATGCACCATTAACTACGTTCTTTACAAATAAACTTGCAAAAATAATTCCAACACCAAAAGATAATAAAACATCTGCAACAAAAGGAGGTAACTAATGCCGAATTTTGCTAAATTGGGTGAAAACCTAAAAAAAGAAATATTTAAAACATACGCAGGTGATGCAAGTAAAATGTTGCTTCACTTAGGAACTTTGGGGTGGATTCTTTCTGCTGCAGCACAAGTTTTTGCAATAAAACATAATAAAAAGGTTCCATCAGATCAAAAGAAGTTTTTAATTCCGCAAGAAATGACAGATGCAGCGGTTAATATCCTATCGTTTTATTTTGTAACAAGAACGATTCAAGACTCTGCAAGAAAGCTTGTAGGTTCAGGTTTTATAACTACGCCGAAGATTAAAGCTTTTTGCAAAGCTCATAACATTGAACTCCAAAAATTTTCAACAGATATTAGAACTTCAATCAATAATGCTATAAAAGAGAACAAGACAACATTAAAAATAGCAAGAGACAAGTTAGACATAAATAAAAAAGCAGAGTGTAAAAGAGTAATTGATGAATTTACAAACTTTGACGACACAAGCTACGAAAAATTTGAAAGTGGTGTCAAAATGGCAGGCGGTCTCTTTGGTTCAATATTATCATCTAACGTAATAACACCTATTGTAAGAAATCATTTTGCATCAAAGAAACAAAAAGAAGCTCTTAACTATGAACATAGATTTTCACCACTTGTAAATACAACAATGCCAAAAGTTCCTACAGAAGAAAAAAATTCACAAATAGCATCAAATAGAAATTTACTTAGCACATACCCAACAGGAAACGGTCTTAAAATTTAAGGAACTAAATTTTGTTTTACAGCCTTAACCGCAGCCTGTACTCTATCTTTCACGCCCATTTTATGTAGAATAGTACACACATGAGCTTTCACAGTATGAACACTCAAAATTAATTCCTTAGCTATTTCTGTATTACTCTTACCTTGAGTAATTAACTCCAATATCACAAGCTCTTTTTTGGTCAAAGGTCGTTTTTTTTCTTCCGAATCAAACTCATTTGTTTCATTCATTAACATTGCTCCTGGTTAGGATTGTAAATTGATTGATAAATTGATAAGTAAAATTATATGTAAACTAAATCTAATATATTAACGGACATTACTAAATACAATTATAGTACACTTTCAATAATAATGCACACAAAAAACTTCTTTTATTAAGTTTTATTATAAAAAATCATAAAAATATATTAATAAACTTTACAAAAAGAAGCTTTGAAACATAAAAATATAATTTTATATTACTCTACATTATCAATAATACCGCCACCAAGCAAGACATCGTCTTGATAGAATACAACGGATTGACCTTTTGTTAAAGAGCTTTGCATATTATCGAATTTAACAAGAACACTACCATCATCATTTGGAATAACAGTAACGTCTGTTGGAATTTGTGCGGAGCGAACTTTTGCTGTAGCTTTAATTTCCTTATCAAGCTTCGGAATAGAAACCCAATTCAAATCTACAGCGACAAGAGAATCATTAAACGTATCATTACGTTCTCCAACAACAACCTCATTACGCTCTTTATTCAGCTCAATCACGTAAAGAGGTGCAGAATATGCTATACCTAAGCCTTTTCTCTGACCAATAGTATAATTCCAAATTCCATCATGAGAACCCAAAATATTACCATCTTTATCAACGATATTACCTTTTTTAGGAGTAACCTCTAAAAGTTCATTATAATCACCATTATAAAAATCCTGACTATCAGGCTTATCAAATACTTTCAACCCAAAATCTTTAGCAATAGCTCTTATTTCATCTTTTTCATGAGAACCCAAAGGTAAAATTATATTTTCTAATTGTCTCTGCTTCAATTTATACAAGAAATAACTTTGGTCCTTTTTCGGATTAATACCTTTTTTCAAGATATAGCGATTTTGAGCAGAATCAAATTCAACATTAGCATAATGCCCTGTTGCAAACTTATCAAAGTCTAAGCCGGATTGACGAGCCAAAAGAGGTAAAACATCAAATTTAATCATACTATTACAACGAATACAAGGATTTGGAGTTCTTCCAGACAAATATTCATCTTTAAAATTATCTAAAACGATTTTTTCATATTCTTTAGAACAATCAAAAACATAATAAGGAATACCTATTTTTTGAGCAATTTTTCTTGCTTCTTCAATATCTTCTTTCTCATTTGGACCATAACAAGCATCTTTGCATGATGTTACATTTTTCAAGCCTTTATCTAAACGCTTTCTTTTTTCATCACTCCAAATAGACATAGTAGCACCAATAACTTCATGTCCTTGAGATTTTAATACTAAGGCTGCAACTGACGAATCCACCCCGCCTGACATTCCAACTAAAATTTTCATTTTTATAATTCTTTCTAACAGATATGACATAATGTCATTCAAAATAACAAATGACAAGGTATATTTTGGCACAACAAACAGAAAAAATCAACAAAAATAAAGAAGCAAAAAGGACCAAGCTCAAAATTAAGCTTGACAACAAAAGATAAAATGAAAAGGCGTTAAGAAACGATACCTTCTCTAACTGCCTTTACTGCAGCTTGAACTCTATCTTGAACGCCCATTTTCTGTAAAATCGCACAGACATGAGCTTTTGCAGTATGTACACTTACAATGAGTTCCTTCGCTATTTCAGTATTGCTTTTTCCCATAGCTAACAATTCCAAAACCTGCAATTCTCTTTGAGATAATTTTGAAATAGCTTTACTATGACGATAAGCTTTATTTTCAGACGACATAGGCTCTCCTAATG